>JAHJLU010000744.1 GCA_018821745.1 Myxococcota bacterium
CCGATCTCCTTGTAGGAACGGACTGAACCCAGCGCATCAAAGACATCAGCTAGGGCGCAGATGCGGGCCTCAATAGCCACTTCATCACCATGGTAGCCCTCTCCGAGCTCGGGAAGGGTCTCACCTTCAGGCGAATTAACGTGCCCGGGGTAGCCTCCACCGCTCCATTTTTCGTGGTGCCCCAGGGCAATCAGCCGGGACATGGAGTCGAGCTCAGAGGTAGAATTCACAAACAACTGAGAACCCAAAAGGGTGTGGTACTTCATTGTCGTGAACTCATCTTCCGTGAGCCGGGCGGGCTTCTTGAGGATCGCATCACTGATACCGACCTTGCCCACGTCGTGCAGCATGGCCGCCAGGCGAACAAGATCCTTCTTTCGCTTGATTTCTTTGATATCGATTCCCTTGTTCAGAGCCCACCGATGATATATCTCGGCGGAGTAGGCGCCGACCCGCTGAACATGGGCCCCGGTCTCTTTGGGATCCCGCAGCTCTGCCATTTTCATCATGCGCAAAATAAGCTCGCGAGTCATTTTGCCCCGCTCAATGGCAAAACATGCATGCCTCGCGAAAAACGAGACGAAGGTCTCCATATTTTCGGTGAACGGAGAGACCATCCCGTTTTCATCACGTGAGTTGATAATCTGGATCACACCCACAATTTCTCCCCGGGAAGAGTTCAGGGGGATAGTCATGATCGATCTGGTTTTGTACCCAGTCTTCTCATCAAAGCTGGAATTGAAACTGTAGGGAAGTCCTTCGGGAAGATTGTACACGTCGTCAATGCGGGTTGTGGTCCCTGTGATTGCGCTGTATCCAACAATGGAACGTTTGTTGATGGGGACTTCCATGTTGGAATAGATGTGCTTGTTGTTGGAGTGAGCGTGGTACAGAACATCGTTGTGGACGTAACGGAAATGAAGGACTCCGTTCTCCTTCAGGAAGATCGACCCTGCCTCGGCGTTTGTGATTTTGCGTGACTCCAGCAATATCCTGTCCAGGATAGTGTCAATATCTTGAAGCTGGTTGAGCTCTTCGGTAATTTCCAGGATGTGTGCAAGCACACTTCCCTCATGCGTCTGTGTTACGGCCATGTTGATTCTAACCCCCATACACTCAAAAGGCTTAAAAGAACATTAATCGTTCAATGCTTTTTTCAGTACCTGGCTGGGCCGGAAGGTAAGCACGCTTCGCTCACTGATTTCGATATTTTTGCCGGTTTTGGGGTTACGCCCAGGTCGGGATTTTTTCTCGCGGATGATAAAATTGCCAAATCCGCTGATCTTCAGATTCTCCCCGCTCTCCAGCGTGACCTTGATAGTCTCGAACACTGCTTCTACCAGTTCGGTTGCTTCCCGTTTGGATAGCCCGGGGACCGTCTCGTACACTTTATCGATGATGTCAGCTTTAGTCATGGGAACCTCCTGTCTCATACAGATCTACAATAACTTAGTAATTATTGTCAATTTCAATTTCTGTTTTTATTTAACCGCTGGCGGGTCCAAAGGGAGAATTATGGACATGTCCGGGCCAGGTTGCATTGTGGAGTCTCCTCCCCTCTTCTCCAACAGGTGCAGCGGGCTGACACCGGAGCCATGGTCTGGAAACGCATAGCGGGTACACTTGCGAAGAGGATGCAGTATAAAACGGGGACGAAAAATGGTGAATGGCTCCGGGTTTGAAGCCAATTATTTTGTCGGAAAACACCAGGAATAGAGCATGTTCTCCATGACCAGACGGGGATCAAGGCGGGATGATTTGAGTTTGATGTCAGAAGCATAAAGGAGTGAGTGACAGTCGTACAGCTGCCCGTAGGAATAGCGCCTGGCAAGAGATCCAATTTTTTGTCGCAAGAACGGCGGAACCGAGGGATCAGGTTTCCCCTCCGAGGCCTTGGCGTACACAATGAACCGCAACTGTCTTGCCAGCATGGAAACCAGCGCGATAGCGCTCTCGCCTGCATCAAACAATCGTTTTATCTGTTGCAGGGCCTGTTCCAAACTCTGATCAAAAAAGAGATCAATAAATCCAAACAGGGCTGCGGTTCCTTCGCTGCCGACAATGGAGAGTACATGCTTTGTGGTAACTTTTGTGCCCTCGGGCAGATACAAAAACAGCTTCCCGAGGGCAATTCCCAGATCCTGGTCACCAAGAAATTCAACAATGACGGACGGCACATCGGATTCGCAGGTGTACCCGTTGGCATCACATTCCCGGCGGATGATGGCCATGGTCGCGCTCTTGTTTCCCGGATTGAAGACATGGAGCGCGTTCAACTTTTCCAGAACCTTGAAGAGTTTCTTCTTTTTATCCACCTGATCCCCGAGGAGGACCAGGCAAGTTGTTTCATTGGGGCTTGCGAGGTAACTCAGGAGTGGTGCCAACTCATCTGCGTTAAGCAGCTCCGCATTTCGCACCTCAATCAGTCTCCCCTTGGCGAACATGGGCAGTGAATTTGCCGCGTTGACAATCGTGGCTACACTGTCCTCCTTGGCGTCGAAGCGCTCATGGTTGAGATCTCCCATCTCGGATTGAAGAAAGGGGCTCCGAATATTCTTTAATGCGCGGTCCCGCATAAAGAGTTCCTTCCCAAAGAGACCGTATATGGGGGAATAGTTTTCAATTGTGATGGGTTTTGCTATGATATCGGTGCTCATCTACGCTGTTCCAGTTGGCGAGCAGATTATGTGCGAATGGTTTTTTTTTCAAGGCCAAATGCGGCGGCACCCTCTGTTGGGCGCGGGAGAATGTGATGAAACTGAAAGAACTCATGAATACGACAGGATGGATGCTCGTTGGCGGATTCCTTCTGGGCTCAATGGGGGCGGGTATTTACCTGATAAATGTTGCCTCCGCAAAGGTAGATCCCCCTGACGACAAAGATCTCAAGATTGCGCTGAGCACCAAAAAGAAAA
>JAHJLU010000745.1 GCA_018821745.1 Myxococcota bacterium
ATCTGGGAAAGAAAGATAACCTCATGCATTTGTTACTTTTACTTTCGCTTCTGATTCCATCAGCTCCTATCGGTATTATCAAAAGCAGCGATCTGAAACCGGGAATGAAGGGATATGGACTAACCGTATTCCGTGGGACCGTACCTGAAAAGTTCGATGTCGAGGTAATCTCCGTGATCCCCAACGGTCTCGGGATGATCAAACAGAACCTCATCCTTGTCCGCTGTAAACACAAGATTACCGACCACGCGGGGATCATCGCGGGGATGAGCGGGAGCCCGATATACATCAACGGCAAGTTTGCCGGCGGTCTTGGCTACGGGTTCAGTTTTCAGAAGGATCCCATCGCCATGCTCACCCCCGCCGAAGCTATCGTGGGGACAATTAAGCGACCGGTAAAAAAACATGATCCATGGGGGAGACCGCTCTCCTCAACCTTCAGCAAACTGTGGGGCAATTCAAGGCTGGCCACTGCCTGGAAAATGGTGAACATGAACACTGGCACCATGGTGCGGCCACTCACTGTCTCCCTCTCCGTGGGAGGAATGACCGGCGCCCTGTTCAGCAAAATGTTTCCGTCTCTGTTACCCATGGGGCCGGTTATCCCCTCGGGCACTTCAGCCGCACTCATGAAAACCGCTCCAACGAAATTTGTGGCGGGCGGCCCCGTGGCCGTATGGCTGGTGAGCGGAGATATCAATGTCGCCGCCATCGGCACTGTCACGCATATCATGGGCAACAAAATTGCCATCTTCTCTCACCCCTTCCAGGCCATGGGCGATACCCGCATGCCCACTGCCCATGCATACATCCACACGGTTATCGCGCGCAGGTCCTCGTCCATGAAACTCGGCACCATGACCCGACCCCACGGGACCCTAATCAAAGATGAGCAAGCAACAGTTGTCCTTGATGAATCCCTGGATGCGGGGTCCATGCCCATGACCGTCGAAATCACCGGACTGGGCGAAAAACGGCGTACATTCAAATACCGGGTTGCGAAAAACCGGTTCATTACCCCCCGCATGGTGGATGGACTCGTGCGGGTCTCCATGATGAAATACTACCAAAACATGACGGACCTCACCTACACGCTCAATTATGAGTTTAAGCTGGCAGGGATGAAACCCGTCTCTTTCTCCGACAGCTTCTCATCGAGCAGCGGTATCATCCTCGGCTGGGGATTTTTTGGATATGGGAATTACTCCGCCAGGGGAATGCTCGCCATTAACCTGCTCCTCAACAATCCGTACAAAAGAGTCGCGCTGGAGTATGTCAAGGTGAAGGCTCATATCGTTCGCGGGCTCAATCAATACAAGATAGTTTCCCTGGATGTTCCCTCTCCTGAAGTCCGCGTTGATACGGAGATACCCATTAAAGTCCGATTAAAACCCATGATCGGAAAAGATATTTTTCAGACAATCAAGATCCGCCTTCCCAAAACCTTCAAGGGAACAAGGGTGACTTTCCAGGTAGCGTCCGGCCGGTACACTCCCGTCGAGGAGGCACAACCGAAAAACTTGACACAGCTGGTCCATTTTATCACGCAGACCATGGACAGCCATAATCTTGTCCTCTCCGTGAAAACCCCCAGCCCGGCAATTGATATTGAAGGAGTGAGGATCCGCAAAGTGCCCCTCTCCATCCTCGATTCACTGGTCCGGCATACCGCTGGAGTTATGCGCCGCGTGGAGCAAACACTTCTTCGTACAGTCATCAGAACGCCCCAGGTAATGAGCGGAAAAGCAGTCATTACCGTTTTAGTGAAACATAAAGAGAACGAGGCCCAATAATGCGCAATATAATCATTACCTTCATTCTTATCGCTCTTCCCCTCTCGGTTTCAGCAGCCCCAACAAAGCACTGGGGTTTTGCGAACTACCACTCTTTCAAAGGCGGAAAATCGACGGGTGTACTTCTCCCCAATACGGGAGGTCTCCTGGCAGGGCTTCGCACGACGAAAGCGAAAACTGCAAGCGCAACTCCAGGGCTGTTTTATACCATGGCAAAACTGGGAAATACCCTCTATATCGGCAGCGGGGATCCTGCCGCCATCTGGACGCTGCGGGGCAACACGCTCAACAAAGTCAGTGACCTGCCGAAGGATTTGATCATCACTAAATTAGTCAAAGGGCCCGGCAACTATCTCCTCGCTGCAACTGTTCCCATGGGCCACATCTATAAAGTTACCCCCGACGGAAAGGCGACCCTCCTGGTTCAACTCCCGGCAAACCACATCTGGGATCTGGCGGTGAAGGGCACTACCCTCTATGCCGCTACTGGACCTGATGCCAGCTTGTTTTCCATAAATATCAACACAAAAAAAGCGACAAAGGTGTGGTCGGTCAAAGAAGACCACCTCCTCTCCATTGCACTTGACTCCAAGGGTGAGATCCTGGTGGGGACCAGCCCCGAGGCAAGACTCTACAGAGTCAGTCCCACGACGAAAAAAGGGACACTTGTGTATGATTTTCCCGGCAACGAGATTCGCCAGATCATCGTGGGGAAGAAGTCTGTTTTTGTCGCTGCCAATCAACTCACCTACCGCGCGTCCACATCCTATGCCACCAATCACTACAAGGCTGCTGGCAAAAAACACTCCGGGACCCGGGCCGCACTCACCGCCAATCCCAAAAGTTCCTTTACTCGCCGGAGTGTGGTCCAGGGCTCTGGAACACTCTACGCTCTGGATTCCAGGCGCATCGCCGAGCCCATGCTCGCCATCCAGCGCGGATATTTCACGAAAATCCAGCGTGAAGGCGATGAGATTTATGGCGCCGATGGTCAATCCGGCCGCATCTACCGGATGAATGTCAACGATTTCTCCGGCGCAATTGTGCTGCAGACAGAAGAACGCCAGGTCCTCGATTTCGTTATCGAGAAAGAAAAAAGCGGCTTCGTGGCCACGGGCGACGGCGCAGCCCTCTACACCCTCTCCAGGAGCCAGGGGAAAGCAGTCAACTACGAGTCTGTTGTGCTCAATGCCCAGCGTGCCGCCCAGTTTGGCAATGTGCTGTTTCAACTGGAAAATGGACTGGTGAACATCGAGACAAGGAGTGGCGCCACGCCAAAGCCCGAAGACACATTGTGGTCTCCCTGGAGGGCACTTGCCGGTGTCCATGCCCTGCCCTCCGGGCTCAAACAGGGGAAAGTTATCTCCCCCGGCGCACAATACATTCAGTTCAGAGTCCTGTGGCCAGCCGGCTCCAAGGCATCACTGAAGTCTCTCCAGCTATTCTTCACGCCCTCAAATCTCAAGCCGCGAATCATCGCCCTGAACGTCTCCGGCGCCACCTCCGGCGGCTATGCTGGGGCAAACCCCCAGAGTGATTCGGTTATCCCGGCAACGCCCAGAATGCGCTCGGGAGAGATCAAATTTTCCTGGTCGGTCCTCAATTGGGACGGAGATTCCCTTATCTATAAAGTTTGGGTAAAAAAGGCGGGAGACAAGCTCTGGCGAAGGCTCGCAGCCAGAAAAACGCTCACCTCGACCTATTACACCTGGCAAGCAGGATTCGTCCCGGATGGGGTCTACGTAGTCAAGGTCAGCGCAAGCGATTCGCCCTCCAACGTCCCGGGACAGGAGCTCACCTCCGAAAAAATTTCGCTCCCTTTCGTTATCGACAATCGCGCGCCGCTGCTTACAGGGCTCACTGTGCGCAACGGGATGGTAAACTTTTCTGTCGCTGATAAATTTTCCCGCATCACCGGGGCTTCCTATCGCATCGCCGGGGGCAAGTGGAAAATGGTTCTTCCTGTGGACAGCCTCTTTGACTCCATGAAGGAGAAGTTCAGGTTTCCTCTGTGCAAAACCCTCCCCAGGGGAGTTCACTTGATCCAGGTCAGGGTAATGGACGCGGCCGGAAACATTGCCACCTTCTCTCAAGAATTTACCAAGTAGCTCACTTCTTCACAACCACAGCTTTAAACAGGGGATTGGAGCCATTTCGGGGGTTCAGATCCCTGTCGGCCAGCATCAACCTGCCATCTGGCCTGAACATGCTGGAGAATGTATCTGCTGAAATTCGCATGTCACGGGTGATGATGATGGCAATTCCCCCCTCACCTATCACGGGCTCAATTTTTTTCCAGAGCAGTTCATACTGAAACACTGCGTCACCGCGTCCGGGAAGCCGCGGGGGAGGATCACAGACAACCGCGTCGAAGGTCATTCCCTTTTTCTGATAATATCCAAGTTGCGAAAATACATCTGCGCGGACAAAATCCCGATTATCAACTCGCAGCCCGTTTATCGCATAGTTTTCTCTTCCCCGGTTGAGAGAAGAACGGGAGCTGTCAACGTTGACCGCATGAATGGCCCCGCCCAGCATGGCGCAGATCCCCATGGTGCAGGTATAACTGAAGAGATTCAAGACGCGCATCCCCCGAAGCGCGCCCTGTTCCAGATATCTTCTCACAGGACGCGTGTCGAGGAAGATGCCGGGATTGAACCCTCGCTCAAGGTCGATCAGGCAACGCAATCTGGACTCTGCGGCCACAAAGGGGCCCCGGGGACTTCCCCAGATCAGAGAAGGAGGAACCATGGTTGACCATGTCTCAAATCTCGGCTGATAATAGAGGCTCTCCACGGGCAGATGACGGGACAAAACCCCACGCAGCCTCAGCGGTTCAAACCCGCCTTGAAAGGCGGTGATCACCACCGCAGAGCCATACTTATCGATGATTAATCCCTCATGGGGTTCCAGCGGGAGAAGGTGCCCCCTGAGATCGCCCTCTCCGCTCTTTCTCGCATGCAATAATCGCCATACATCGGCACCAGCAAAGCTTTCACCCAGGCGAAAACCAATGGCCTCTTCCAGCAGCGCACCCCAACCATCATTCATCTGACTATTTGACCGTGTCCATATGATACAGGCGAACGGACCATGGCTCCTCGGTGAGGACGATTTGCGAACTGTTAATGGTCACCTGGTCCGTTCCAGAGAGAATATCGGTCAGAGACTCTCCATCCTGGAACCCATATCCTTCCTTCATCGTGACGGTCGCATTGCAGCCCTCCCCGCCGGAGAGCACAACCAGCACCCTCTCGGTCCCAAGGGACTTCAAAAATACCAGACACCCCGGTTCGCCATGGAACGCGTCATATCGCCCACGCCTCAAGGAAGGAAAATCATTTCTCGCATGGATGATGGCGCTGACTCTTTGCCTGAGTTCGACCTGATCGCTGAGTAATTGTCCGTCCTCGAACACCATGGTCCGACGGTTATCCGGATCCTTCACTCCCGCAAGCCCTATCTCATCACCATAATAAATGACAGGGAGGCCCCGGACGCTCAGCAGAAAGGCAAATCCCAGGGCCATTCGCTGGTAAATGGAGGAATCGCTCGACTGTGCAACCAGAGGGGCATTAAAAGCCTGACATCCATCGCCACTGGCATCACCCGCTGCAACGGAGGAAAATCTTTCCACATCATGATTTCCAAGAAAATTGCCCATGAGCGTGCCGTTGGCTGCATCGCCCTCTTTGCTCCAATCGAGATCGCTGATTCCCTGGTAGTCAATAAAACTGGAATAGACAAATGCGTTCAGATTGGAGAGATTAACCTGGGCAGGAATAAGGGCATCCCGCAACGCACCATAGAGGGGGAAATCAAACTGTCCCTGGAGTTCATAGGGGGAAATCTTTTCGTTGATAATGGAGTAATCATAAAGGAAGTTTTCTCCAAC
>JAHJLU010000066.1 GCA_018821745.1 Myxococcota bacterium
GGTAACTTTCATGGGTTCTTCGCCATCTTTGCAGTGCACTTTCTCTGCGGCGTCGATACTGGCATGGGCAACCGCCGTCAACTCGTTGACGGTGGCCTCCCTGTGGTCCTGTTTCCACGTGAGGTAGAACAGTGCCAGTGCCTCATGAACGGCAGATCCGAGCACAAGGCCACTGCTGCGGTCCTGGGGTTCATAACCTGCGATGTACTTGTAGAAGGCTTCCCTGGGGCAGCCGTCAATGATAGAGCGGACTGAGGAGGCAGAGACGTGGATATCGTCGTCAAACTGTTTTTCAATGGGTGCCAGTACCATGTGAGCCTCCTTTCTCAAGCAGTTCACCGATGAGATCAGATGCCTGCTTTTTGCTCAGGTACACTATTGTGCGGTTGAAGCGCTGTTTCACCTTGGCAGAGAACTCCTCCCAGTCCCAGTTGCGCTCGCTGCAGATTTTGCGCAGGAGTTTGACCTGGCGGGGGGAGATGCGGCCATCAGTAGCGGCACTCTCAGGTTCAGCAGCAGCCTCGGGGCTGCTTCTGAGCTCGATAATAATGTCGCACGTGGAGTCCAAGATGGAGTTTACGGCCTTGCCGATTTTGTCAAAATGGTTGCGGAGATTTTGTTCGTTCATGATGTTGTCCTTTCAATCTGATGCCCAGCCCCAGAACAGGTAGTGCCCATTGCCGATGCAGGTGCATGCACAGGGCCCCCATTTGTCCTGTATGTCTGGGTGTTCGGGATCAGGTTCAGTGTTGGTGATGATGAAGCTCTCGGTCTCTTTGATTGTGCCAGAGTATGGCTCTGTGCCGTGTTCGATGATTGCATCCATTACAGCGTTCTGGTACGCCTGCTTAGGAGACGTACCAGTGGCTTCTGTTGTGAAGAATCTTGCGCCCATGGTGAGCCTCCTCTCTACATGGCATCGTGGTCGGCAAAGCTGTAGTAACAGCCGTGGCCGAGGATGAGGTGGTCAATAACGGTTATCTGGATGGGGGTGAGGGCGTCGGCGATATGCCGGGTGAGTGCGACGTCATTGTCGCTGGGGGAGGGATCGCCAGAGGGGTGGTTGTGAATGAGAATGATACGGGATGCGTTCGCGGTGAAGGCGACCCGGGCGATGCGTCTCAATGAGACGGTGGTCTCTCCGATGTCGCCCATGGAGATCTGCTCCAGGCATAGGGGCTTCTGCCTGATGTCCAGGCAGAGGATCCAGAAGGACTCTTCACGGGGGTATCCACAGAGTGGGGAGACGTGGTCATAGACGAGCTTGCTGGAAATGAGAGGTCTCGGGGGTGGTGCGCTGGCGGCCATGGCCTCTTTCACGAGGCTCACGGCACATTCCAGGCGGGCGGCGGTGCGATAGGGTAGGCCCGCCTCGTGGAGTTCGTGGCGGGTCAGAAAGAGAAGGTTCTTAACAGGGATTCGGGAGAGGAGCTCTTGTGCTTTCTTCTCCGAGCCGAGTAGGGTGCCGAGTGCTGTTGTCATTACAGCACCCCCTTAATCTTCGTGAGCATGTCTTCAAAGCCCCAGTCGAAATACGTAGTATCGAGGCCAAGGCAAACATGTGGATCCTCTTCGGAGGAAATGCGATTCACTGTTGCGATCCTGCAGGGGCGGGTCTTCTTCTCCAGACCCACGAGGAATTCGTGGATCTGCATGAGCAGGTCGTGGTGCTCGTCGTCGCGGAGTTCGTCTACCTCGTCCTTGAGGTTGCTGAGCTCGTACTGTGCACTGCTGATGGCCCTTTCTGCCTTCTCTATTTCATCTTCGGTTTCGGTGATGCGGTTCATGAGTGTTTCTTTACACATTTGGGTCCTCCTCTGCGAAGGCTCTGTGGAGTCTCTCCACGAGGGCCTTTGCTTCAGTGAGTGTGGTAATGCTGCTTTTGAGCTGTTGCAGCTCAGACTGGATGGTGGCAATGAGCCTCTCCATCGAGGCAAGGTCGTCTTCGATGGACTTGAGCTGGTTGATGATGTGCATATCCCCCTCCAATTTCTGTGCTGAAAGTGATCCGTGGAGGGTAGCCTCCTCGGTGTTTTTTTAGGGTTCCCGGCGCTTTAAAACTTCTCCGAGGATGATGATGGCGGCAGTTATGACGGCTTTCCACATTACGCTGCCTCCTTCAGTGCGAGGTGCAGGGCTTTCTGCTTGAGCTGGGCACCTTGCCCGAGCCAGGCACTTCTCACGCGAGCTTCGTCATTGTCAGGGTTGCGAGCATGGTCTACGTACTCGGTCACGGCGTTGTACAGACGCCAGTACGTATGCCTTGTGTCCTCTGTGCCGACACCCAGGGTGTAGAGCTCTGTCACCTTCTCCCTGATCGCCCTGTTGCGGTTACGCTTGGCGTCACCACCAGGGTCAGGAAACAGAGTCCGTAGGTACTGGCGGGCGTCCTGGTTGTTCACGAAGCTGGTGGCCAACGCCCTATAGGCGTCGGCGGTCCTCTCGAACTGATGGTTCACGTGGGAGAGGTACTCCTGCGTGTCATGCATCTTCGATAGCACCGAGGGAGTATGACGGATGGAGAGTCGCTTCTCGTTAATGCTCCGCAGCATGGCAAGCTGGTTGCTGCAGAACAGCCGGATAGGGCTGAACATGACCTGTACACAGCTTGAGCCGTCATGGGAGTTGGTCAGGAGCAAGTAGCGGGCTACGAGGTCGTTGCCAGTGATACGTAGCTCATTGCGGAGCTTGGCGAGGACCCAGATGATGCGGCCGTCTTTGAAGGCACCAGCACCTTCGTAGGTCGCCAAGCCATTGGCGACGAAAGCGTCGAAAAAAGTGAAGGCCGAGCGGTTCTGAACGATCTTGTACTTGCGGCCGACCACGCCTAGCGCGGCGGTGTTGCCGCTGTCGTCTTCCCTGACGACGGCGTACTGCCCAGGGACTGGTGTGCCATCTAGGGCTACGATGGGCATCTTCGTTGCAGTCCAGTTGAGCCCGGCTTGGGTTATTGCTTGTTCTGCTGTATCGGGATGGTTGTTGAGCACGGTTCCTGTGGCGTGCCATGGTGGTTGGATCTGTAGTGACATGATTTTCCTCCTTGTGGATTGGATTTATAAGGAGAGGCGAAGGAGCCTCATGTCAGTCTTGTGACAGGAAAATCAGATGTTTTTGATAGTGGTTGTCCGGGAGGGGTTGATATGTGGGATAATGTGGGTATAACTACGGTATGGGTGTTACCGCCCGTAAGAAAGGTTCTCAAGTTTCAAATAGGGACAGGATTTCTGACACAAGAACTGTACAGAAAGGTAGGTGAACCATGACGATAGTTTCAACAGCAGTAATCATCGTAGCGTGGATCTTCATAGAAAAGGCCCGGGCCAAGGTGAAGGCCAAGGCAGAAGCAAAGGCAGCAGAGGCGCTGTTCATCGCCAATCTGGCGGCAGCAATAGAGGAAAGGGATGCGATCGAGAGATTGATGGCTTCCTATCCCATGCTTGCGTCGCTGGATGGGCGTTGCTTCCGCAATGAGGGCAAGGGACCTCGCTATCAGGAACGCCAGGTCATCCAGCCCAGGGACGAGAGGGAATTCAGAGACTGGGATAGCCAGAACTGCAGCATCCATGGGGATGGGGAAGGCAACTCAATCTGCTGATCCTTGGGGCCCTGGGAGGTTCTTCAGAATATAGCGTCCACCGAAGTTCATTACGGACAGAAAAACAGGCCTTTTCTGGCACAAGAATCTCAGAAAGGTAGGTGCATTATGCGCATAATAGGAAATTACTACTACGAGGAACTCCCCGAATACCCCAAGGACGAGCCCGAAGGGGCTCACATGGAACTCGAGATGCCCCTGGGCCGTGCTCGCGACTTGGTCAGATGTTGGGCCAGATCCGCGCCCAGCTTTTCAATCGCCCTGGACATCGTTTGTGAGGCTGATGGTCTTACTATCAACGAGGTGTTTGAGAAGTATTGCCCGAGTCGTCGGGCGGCATCTTTCAATCGTCAGGACACCGGGAGCGTCATGTGATGATGGGCCCCTTCGGGGAGAGGGGTATGATTTTGGTGGAGCAGCCCTGCCTTTTGGTGGGGTTGTTTTTTA
>JAHJLU010000067.1 GCA_018821745.1 Myxococcota bacterium
CACCCATGCCTGCTCACAACAGCATCGACATCGCCAGACGGTACAAGGGCGGCGAATCGGGGACATGGATGCCCCTTGGTCTGGCGCTCACCGGCGTGGTGGTCTTTGTCCTGGGGATCCTTCAGGTGGGAAAAAGCAACATCACCTTCACAGAATTCAACGCCGCGCCAGCACCTTCGCCGGCCCTCTTCGCAGTGGCGGCCCCTCTCCCCCAGCAGCCTGTCATCGTTGCGGAGCAGCCAAAGGCAGCAAAGCGTTTTGTGAAAAAGGTCTCGCCCCGCCGACGCCGCACCGGCTCCCGGGGGAAACTCTTCCTCACCCAGGCCAACCGTGCCTTCAAACGGGGTGAATATCCCAAGGCCTATGTCCTGGCCGGACGCTCCCTGGAGCACGGCGGCGGCGGCGCCGCCCGTCACCTCCACGAAAAAGCCAAGCGCCTCATGGGCCTCAAGGAATAATCCCCAACAATCACCTGGACAAACAGGGAAGTCAGGAGCAGACACAAGGTCCCTTCCCTGACGATTACTCCCTCGCTCGATAATATTAAAAACTGGAGGGTGGCCCGGGGCGCGCACATACAGCCCTTCTCTTACAATTTTTTATACTCAATGGTAGCATGGGCCCCGAATTCGGTTATAATGACATTACCTCCACCCACAGGGGCGAGGAGGGGAGACTACCATGCGTTTTTTGTCACTCATACCAGCTTTACTCATTGTTTTTTCTGGTTTTCTATGCTCTTGCGACGACTCCGGCGACAACTCGGGCTGGAACTCGGGCAACAACACCACCAACAACAACAATCAGCCCGACGGCGGCGTGGATTCTTCCTTTCGGGTCACGGAAGTTGATCCCGATCACGGCCCCGTAACCGGCGGCGGCCAGGTCACCATCCGGGGCTTCGGTTTTGACAAATACACACGGATTTTCTTTGACGGGATCTGGGCTGATCCCAGCCAGACAATCTACATCGCGCCCAACCGCATGATGGTCACGGTCCCTGCGGGTGTTGTAGGTCCGGCACAGGTCACCGCCCAGCGGAACGACGGCGTCCAGACCCACCTGATCGATGGTTACAACTATGATCAGTTCTCCATGGATCCTGCCTCTGGCTCCATGTCCGGGGGCACCTTTGTCCGCATCTCCTCTCCTCTACTGGCCTTTGAATCCACAGACAGAATCTTCCTCGGTGACACCGAAATAACCGATTTCAATCTGGTTTCATCGGGTCTTATTGTTGCGACTACGCCCCCCCATTCCCCCGCCAAGGTGACCTTCTCCCTGGAAAAAGCCGACGGGACGCGCCTGACCACCCTCAAAGCCTTTGAATATTACGACACCACAGACCCCGCCTACGGCGGCATGGATGGCACTCCCATCGACGGTTCCCTCACGGTGACGGTCCTCGATGCCTATGGACACACCCCCATTGAGGGTGCATATGTCCTCCTGGGAGCCGATGTCAACTCTCCCTTCAAGGGCCTCACGGATCCCAACGGCCAGGTGACCTTCTCATCGGCTGACCTCAGAGGTCGTCAGATGCTCTCCGTGGCCTTCGAGGCCTACGAGATCGTCTCCTTTGTGGGGTTTGACTCCTCCGAGGTCACTGTCTTTCTGACGCCCATCGATCCGCCCTCCAATCCCACGGGGGGCATCCCCGGAGTCCCCGACAACGTCTACGCACAGGTCTCCGGCTCCCTCATCTTCCTGGATGAAGAGTTCAATTACAGCTGTAACTGGAAAATTCAGGTTCCCGGACCCGTCCCCGCCGGCTATGAGCGGGTGGCAAAGATCTACCAGTCCCTGGGTTATTATGACACCATGGCCCCCGAGGTCTACATTCTCAGGGAGAACACCTCCACCTGCATCGAGGGCTTTGGATATCCCTTCGCCCTCACCCTGTGGCCGGGAGCCTTCGCGCTCTACTCCATCGCGGGATTTCAATCCCTGGATGGCAGCAATTTCATCCCCAAATCCTACGGCATTGTCCGGCATCTGGTCATCGGTCCCGGTGAAATCCGGCAGGCCCGAATCAAGGTAGAGAATATCCTCCAGAGGACCGTGAGCGTCAATCTGGTGAATCCACCACCCATCGATCCACAGAACGGCCCCTTCGGATACAAGACAAAACTTATCATGAACCTTGGAGCCGACGGCTACATCCTCCGTGAGGACTCCATCATCAGCACCACCGCCACGGGCCTCCTGGTGTTCTCCAACCAGATGGATCTCAAAGCCGAGCTCGCCGACGCGACCTTCGCCCTGTACAGTGAAGCCCACAGCATGGGTGCCTATCCCTTCTCCCAGGTATACATCAACGAGGTGGAGACTTTCCCCATCGTGGTCGACAACTTCGTGGAGATCCCCACCCCTCTCTCACCCGTGAACGCCCCCCCCGAGAACAACCGCTTCAGTTTCACTCCCAGCCCCCTGGTGATCCCCACCTTTGTAAAGGTAAAAATCAACCGGTTCCCTTCGGGCGACCCCTTCTGGACCCTCTACCTCCACGGAGAACTGAGCTCCTTTGTGCTGCCAAACCTTGACACGGTCGACGGTGTCCCTCACAGGCCCTCGGGCGGCCTTTACTGGCACCTGCAGTCCATCTCCGTTCCCCACCTGGATTTTGATCACTTCACCTATCGGTACCTCTCCAAAACATATTGGGATGCCAACGCAGCCGACGGGGCTGCCTTCACCTTCTGAGATCAACAATGAATCATTTTATCCCGCTCCTTAGCACCTCCCTCCTCGGTCTCCTCCTCTTCCTGGGGGTCGCCTGCGATGACACGGAGCGCGCAGGAGAGTGCGAGGTCGGTCGGGTTTACTGCATCAGCGAAGCGGCCGCCACCTGTACCAAAGCCAAGGGCACCTATGAGTACGACTACTGCGCCCGCAAGGATCAGACCTGCGTCCCCGGTCTGGGATGCCGGTACTGTGAGCCAGGTTCCCTCTTCTGCCGCGAGCAGAGCGTCTCCATGTGTCACGAAGACGGCTGGAACTATGAAGAAGTGCACCAGTGCGACCAGGAACAGGGCTATGTCTGCTCCTATGGCCGGTGCATCGACGCCTGCAAAGATGCCGAAGAGAACCGCAGTTATCTGGGCTGTGAATACTGGGCCGTGGATCTGGACAACGCGGTGGTCTCCTCTGGCAGTGCCGCGGCTCAGCAATTCGCCGTGGTCGTTTCAAATCCCGGCTTTGTGACCGCCCATGTTCGTGTTGAGCAGAACATTGCCGAGCCCCTGTGGCCCCGAGAGGTGGTGACAATTCTGGAGATCGACGTCCCCCCCGAGGGGCTCCGGGTCCTTGACTTGCCAGCATCGGAAGTCGACGGCTCCTTCCCGGGCACCTTCGACACAGGAACCCACAGCGCCATCACCTCCAAGGCATTCCATATCATCTCCTCGGCACCTATCGCCGCCTACCAGTTCAATCCCCTGGAGAACGTGGATGTCTTCTCCAACGACGCCTCCATCCTCTTCCCCCAGGGTGCGCTGGACAAAAACTACCTGGTCCTCTCCTGGCCCCAGACCATCGCCAAGACCAACGACGCGGCCAACGATTTTCAGCGCCACCTCCGCGCCTTCCTCACCATCGTGGCCACGCAGCCGGGCACCGATGTGGAGGTCACTCTCTCCACAGGGATTATCGGCGACGGGGACCGCATCCCCGAGGCAAACAGAGGGGATACTCTCCACTTTGATCTGGACAGGTTCGACGTCCTGAACCTGGAGACCGATGCCTTTCTCGCGGATTTCACCGGCACCGTGGTGACGTCGGATAAACCCATCTCGGTCTTCACCGGTTCAGAAGCCTCCGATGTGCCCATCTGGACCCACTTTGCCGAGCGCCAATGTTGCGCCGACCACCTGGAGCACCAAATTTTCCCCACCAGCGCCGCCGGGCAGAAATTTGTCGCGTCAAGAACCCCCCCGCGAACACCCGCCGTAGCCATGGCCGGCGGCAGAAACGCCGTCATTGAAGAGTCGGACATCTTCCGCATCATGGCCCTGGCCGACAACACCACGGTCTTCACCTCCATGGCGGGTCCCGATCACTACTTCGTCCTCAACCGCGGAGAGTTCCGGGAGATTGACCCCTACTGCGATCCCGTCATCGAGTCGGACAAGCCCCTCTTTGTGGCACAGTACTCCAAAGGCCAGGACTCCGTGGGAGTTCCCCTCAATCTCCCCGGTGGTGATCCCTCCTTCGTTATGATTCCCCCCAAGGAGCAATGGCGTGACTACTACGTCTTCCTCACGCCCGACAAATATGCCTTCGATTTCATCACAATCATCACGCCTTATGGCACGGAAGTCACCCTCGACTACCTGGACCTTGATCACTTCGAGTGCACAAAACACAACGCCGACTGCGGCTCCACCATTGAATCGCTTACGGCATACGAGATCATCAACTGTCAGCTCTCCTTCCCCATTCTCTACCCCGAACTGCCTGCGGGAGAGAACATTGATCCGGGCAGTCAGAACGACGGCTATCACGTCCTGCGGGCGACGAAACCAGTGGGGCTCATCATCTCGGGATTTGACAAGCATGTCTCCTACGGATACGTGGGAGGCATGGATCTGAAAAGGATTAACGTGGAATGACGCGTTTCAGCCTCTGCCTCATCATTACCCTTGTGGTCGGATGCCAGAACGTCACCGACAGCCACAAGAACGAATGCGGCAATGGCGTCATCGAGCCCGGAGAAGAGTGTGAGGGGACCATCCCCGCGTCGCTCTCCTGTTCCCAGTTGAATCCCCTGTTTCCCAAGGGGGAGATCACCTGCTCCGATTCCTGCCAGTTCGACCTCTCCCGCTGCGAGCCACCCGTGTGCGGTGACGGAATTCGCCACAGCGGAGAGTTCTGCGACGGACTGGATCTGGGAGGGGAGACCTGCACCTCCATCGGGTTTTTCAATGAGGGGGAGCTCCGATGCGACGCGAACTGCCGCTTCGACACCTCGGCGTGCTCCTTTGCCTGCAACGTTCAAGAAAACTTCTCTCCCTGTGATCCTTTCGCAGGAGTCGATGAATGCTGCCCTAAAAATGGCCAACTCTCCACCTGCAGCGCCTCCTACGGAGACGGCAGCGCACGGTGTCTGCAATTGTGTTACGAACCAGGACAGTGCGGATGGTCCTTGCAGTGCAACCTCGAAGAGCATGTGTGCAACTACCTCACCTGCGGAGAGAACTCAATGGGTGGCGGGTATATCAACAGTGGATGCCTCCTCAACGGCAGTGAGTCCGGGTGGTGCTATCCCTTTGGCACCGCCATGGACGCCGTGGGAATATGTCTGCAGAGCGGCGAGGCTCAGCATGGAGAACCCTGCACCATCAGCCCGGCCATCGACGGCTCTCTCAACATTGATCCCGCCACCCAGTGCAAAAACGGAGAGTGTCGGGGCAGAAGCTTCTCGGGCCACTGTATCTCCTACTGTAATCCACAGACAGCCATCACCGAAAGCGACACCTGCCCCGCAAATTTTAACTGCCTGGACTTCTCCGATCTCAACATGGAACAGTTCACCACGACGGGGGAGATGAACCCCGATTTTCTATTCAGGACGGCATCCTACGGCCTGTGCTACCCCATGGTTGACGACATCATCCCCGCCATTGACCAGGGACTCGTTACCTGCAACCTGATTTCGGGAAACCGCATAAAATCAGGTGACCCCTGTCCCACCAACAGTGGCTGCAAGCCCCTCTTCCTGGGCTCCCTCATGGGATACTGCAAGGGCGTCGCCACATCTCTTCTCCCTCCCGGTACGCTCTGCAATCCCCCGAATCCCGGTTCCACAGGCATCTGCCAGGAGTCCTCCAGTTGCTTCATGGCCGACCCCTTCAACGATCCTTCCCCCATAGATCCCCAGTGGAGGTGTCGTTCCATGTGCGACGCACGCCTGGGCATGACGTCAAACCCTTCCTGCACAGGACAGACGACCATGGATGGGACGCCCTTTATCTGCCTCACCGTCTCCAGATTCTATACTCCGGACAAGGAGCTCCCCACGGATACAAGCTCAATCCCCACCGTTACCGAGACCTCCCCCTCACCCCTCGGGTTCTGTGTCCCGCCCCCGCTGTGACGCCCTCCCGGTGTCCTCCCTTTTTTATTGTACAAGCCACCATGCTCAACGTAGTATGTGCACCATGAGTATCCCCCTCAAGGGCCTCACCCGGAAGGCAGAGAGTTGAACGTATGAGCACGGACAGCCCACAGTCAGAAACCACCATCCCCAGCGGCCCCGTAATCACCCAGGGTCGCTTCGGAACCTTCGGCGGCGTCTTCACCCCCTGTGTCCTCACCATCCTCGGCGTTATCATGTTCATGCGTACTGGCACGGTGGTGGGCGAATCGGGGATCTGGCGCGCCCTGCTTATTTTGCTCATGGCAAAATCCATCACCACCCTCACCACCATGAGCCTCAGCGCCATCGCCACCAACACCGACGTGCGCACCGGTGGGGTCTACTTCATGATCTCCAGGACCCTCGGCCCCGACTTCGGCGGCGCCATCGGGATCATGCTCTTTATCTCCCAGGCCATCTCCATCGCCTTTTACGTCATCGGATTTTCCGAGGCACTCTTTGCCATCCTGGCAGCACAGGGCCCCGACGCGACGCTCTTTTACACGACCTATAAAATTCCCCAGATCGTCTCCACCCTGACCATAGTCACACTCTTCGGAGTCACCTTCAAGGGCGCTGACGTAGCCCTCAAGGCACAGTATCTCATTCTGGCCGTGCTCCTCCTCTCAGTTGTCTCCTTCACCGTTGGGGGTATCCTCCATTTCAGCACCACCACCTTCAACGCCAACATGGGAACCCGTCCGGGATCCCAACTGGATTTCTGGATCGTGTTTGCCATCTTTTTCCCCGCGGCCACGGGAATCACCGCCGGCGCCAACATGTCGGGGGACCTGAAAAATCCCGGGATCTCCATTCCCCGGGGGACCATCCTGGCCATCGCCTTCACCGCCGCGATCTATGTCCTCCTCCTCGTCCTCATGGCGGGATACACCAACCAGAATGCGCTGGCCGCCGATCCCTTCGGCTCCCTGAAGAACATGAGTATCTTCGGTCCACTCATTATTGCGGGCGTGTTTGCGGCGACCCTCTCCTCCGCCCTGGGCAGTTTTCTCGGAGCGCCCCGCATCCTGCAGGCCATGGGTCAGGATAAGCTCCTGCCACCTCTCGAATATTTCGGAGTCGGCCACGGCCCCGAGAACGAGCCCCACCGGGCCACGGTCCTGAGCTTTATCATCGCCGTCGCCATCATCTGGGCGGGAGGCCTCAACGCCGTTGCCCAGGTCATCTCCATGTTCTTCCTCATCGCCTACGGCATGATCAACTTCTCGGCCTTCGTGGAGGGCCGCGCCGGCAACCCCAGTTTCAGACCCCGCTTCAAGGTCTTCGGCTGGCCCGCCGCCCTCATCGGAGCCCTGGGCAGCGCCTACGCCATGGTTAAAATCAATGAGACCTACGCATTCATCTCCATGGTCATCGCCGCCGCCGTCTACTTCGGTCTCAAGGGCAGAGCCCAGGGAAAATGGGACGATGCCAAGCGCGGGTATATTTTCTCCAGGACCAGAGAGAACCTGCTCCTGCTGGAGTCCACCCAGGCCGACGCCAAAAACTGGCGCCCCGCCCTCATGGTAATAACCGAAGACTTCGAGCTGGAGCGCCCCCTCATTCTGAGCGCATCGTGGGTGGAGAGCGGCCGCGGGATCCTCTCGATTCTGGAGCTGCGTCACAACGACGGCTCCGCCGAAGAGCGCTTCCGTGAGCGGGATGTGCGCCTGGAAAAACTGCGGAGACTCCTGAAAAAAGACAACATCATCGCCTTCTCGGACTCGGTTATCCTGGATGATCCCCCAAAGCACCTGGACACCATCCTCCAGAGCTACTCCATCGGGAGCCTTCGGCCCAACACTATCATGATCGCCTTCCCTCCCCCGGATCAGGTGGAGAAACGTCAGACTCTCGTCGAAATAATGCCCGTTGTCGCCGCCTTCCGGCTCAATGTGATTATTTATCGAGAGCCCGTGGCGAGGTTTGAATCCAAAAGACGCACCATCGACCTGTGGTGGGCGGGCCAGAACAACGGCTCCCTTATGGCGATCTTCTCGTACCTGGTGACCACCCACGATGACTGGAGCAACGCCGAGATCAGGCTCATGCGCATCGTCAAGACCATCGAAGAGAAGGCCGAGGCAGAGCTTGAACTGAGCAGACTTGTACTCGCCGCCCGAATCCAGATGCACATCAACATCATCATCTCGGAGAAGCCCGTGACCGACATCATCACCGAGTCATCCGCCAACTCCGACCTGGTCATTCTGGGGCTCTCCAAACGGGATCTCACCAACATCGGTGAGTTCTTCGAAAGAAACGATGAGCTCCTCTCCACGCTTCCCCGCACCATGATTATCCACTCCGCCGGCGACGCCGACCTTCTGGCATAAAGACTCCCGTCCCCTCCGCCAGCGACCCCGATCATTTCCGTTCATTTTCTTGACCAACGTGATTCTATCCACTATTTTTTGTCCATGAAGCACGCCGCACCAGCCCCGGTCTCCAGGAACTCCACCGGTTATACCCATAACACGGCACACATCCCCCCATGCGGGGAAGCCCCCCCCCGCCCCTCCCGCGCCAGGGGAGCCTCTATACCCCGACCCACCCCGGGGAACCTCACCATGGGCCTGCTGTTGGTCTGCAGCGCCTTTTTATTGGCGTCCTGCGGCAAGGCTAAGTCGGAAAAACCGGCCGAGAAACCACCTGCAGCTCCCACCACAATGACACCCCCCGTGGTCATGGCCGCTCCCCCCGTTCCGGTCGCAGCGGCCAAAATCCCCACGCCCCCCACCCCGAAAACACGACCCGTCGTCACCAAAAAACCCACGGTGACCGCACCCTTTGTGTGCCCCGACAAAATAGAGAACGCCCAGCTCACGGCCCTGAGCGCGACGCCCCAGGGGCGCCGATGCCTGCGTCACCGCCTGGTGATAAACAAAAAATTCACCAAAGCAATCAAAACACTCACCGACCTTCGCCTCTCTCATATCTATGGGGATCACCCCCTCTATCTCAGCGGCAAGCGATATGAATACAACTCAAAAAAACAGCGCCACTACCGGACCCAGGCACCGAGAGTCCGCGCCCGCTTCGACCCCGGTGACCGGATCAACCCCTTCGGTCGCCGCGACGATCTGGGTTTCACCACCGACGATGTGCGTCTCATCCGTAAGTTTTATGCCTTTCGGATCCTCCACCGGGACGACAACGTCTTCAACCGCACCTTCCCCGGCCGCTTCAAGGACCACCAGGACCTCATCGAAGGAATCCTCCGCCACAACGTCACACCGGAACTGAAGAAGCTCGCCTCCCTCCTCTATCCGTTCCCTAAAAAAGCATCCATCTTCTTTGACATCGGCCCGGGCATCGCCAACATTGACCTCAAGGAGATGGGCGGCAAGGGCATCCCCGCCGTCACCTCACTGGAGATGGCCAAGCAGTTCCCCAAGATGCCCGTGGTTCTCCTGGACCTCCCCCTCCAGGTGTCTATTTTCATGGGGAAAAAAGAGGGGATCACTGCAAAAAAAGAGCGCTTCACCATCTCAAAAGAGAAGCGGGAGTTGCTTCTGTCCCAGCCCAACATTCAGGTAATCGCGGGCAACGGGCTCATCTCTCTTCGGGATCAATATAATGACCCCAAAAAAAATCCCCTGAAGGACCGGGGCAGACCATCCATCACGGCTGAAACCACCATCTATATCAGGGCGGTCAACTCCATTGACATCTACTGCATGTACCACCGGCGCAACGGCCAGTACCCCAGCCTCCGCTTCGTGTTTGCAAAGATCGCCAAGGATTTCAAGCCAAACCCAATCCTCTTCATGTTCAACAAGATCCTCATGCTCAAGCAGGCCAACAAAACAAGCTGGCTCATTATCGGGCATGTCTCGGACATGGGTTTTGACCACAACGAGCGGGACCTCACCCGCAAGGGCCAGCCGCCCTTCTCCTTCAACGAGACCTTCTACCACCTCATCATGGAAAAGTAGGGGCACGAGGAGACCCTACCGGGACTTCAGGCGCAGGGCATGTCGGGCCGCGGCGCTGATGGCCGCCGAGGAGTGCTCCGCCAGTTCATGGAGCAGGGCAAGGGCAGGGGAATCGGACCGCGCCGTGAGGGAGTAGCAGAGGTTCACCATGATCTTGGTGTAGCCCAGCCGTGACAGCGCTGTCCCGCGGAAAGTGCTCCTGGCCGGGAGCTGCGGGAGCTGGTAGTAGCGCTCCATGGGGAGAGGATTCTCACCGAGGGGCTCCATGGGCCTCTTGTGGGGACAGGCTGCGACACACTCCTCGCACCCGAAGAGCCTCCCCCCGAAAGCCAGAGCCGCAGAGTCGGGAGGATTCTCCCGGGCCTCCGTGGTAAAATAGGAGAGACACTTGCGGGTGTTGATGAATCCGTCCCCCATTATGGCCCCCGTGGGACAGGCATCAACGCAAAGCTTACACTCGCCGCAGGTGTCCATGGGTGAGGGAGTCGTGGGTGGCAGCGCGAGGGTTGTCACAATCTCCCCCAGCACCACGTTTGGCCCAAACCCCGGCACAATGAGGTTTCCGCTCTTTCCAACAAA
>JAHJLU010000746.1 GCA_018821745.1 Myxococcota bacterium
CAAAATGAACGGTCGTCCCTTTTTGGTACAGGAATATATCTGGGGCAGGAGTCTTCTCCAGTTCTTCCGCAAGCTCCGCGACAACAAAAAGCTCATGGGGCATCACCATGCCGCCTATATTGTCTCCGAGGTGTGCCGTGCGCTGCACCATGCCCACGAGGTGACGCTGCCCTGGGCGGGTAACAGACCCGTGGTCCATCAGAATCTCAACCCCAGGAACGTCATCCTCTCCTTCGACGGGAATGTGCGGGTGATTGATTTCGGGGTGCCTCCGGTCAACCTTCTGGGGAACACCCTCGCCGCCTATGATTTTCGCCGGCTGGGCTACCTCTCCCCGGAGCAGGCGAACCGCCTCGGGGTTGATCTCCGTACCGATATTTTTACCACGGGGACGCTCCTGTACGAGATGCTCACGGGCTATCCGGCTTTCCTGGAGAAGACGGGCAAGAAGGTTCTCAAGCGGATACGAGTCAATAATTTCACTCCCATGCGCACCATGAACCCTTCTCTTCCCAAAGAGATGGAGGCCGTCGTCATCAAGGCCATGGCCGAAGAGCGAGATCAACGTATTCCCTCCGCCCTGTACGTGGAGCGGCTCCTCGATAAATATCTGGACGCCCACCACAAGGATTTCTCCGGAGAGTCCCTGGGGAGCCTGCTCAAGGGAATGTTTCTCAAAGATATCAAACAGGAAATAAAGACCCTCTATGGTATGGCCAAGGAGGCCGGTCCCGAGGGCGGTCAGGTCTTCAAGACCGTACCGGTGATCCTCTTCAACCTGGTAAAGAGTGATCCCCGCCACAGGGGTACTGGCAGCTCGTCGGGCCCGAAACCCGCTCCTTCCGCGCCCAGACACCGTGGGCCGAGTTCGCCCACCCGCCCCGCAATCATGCGAGCCGCTGCGGTCGCCGATGCGGAAGAAGACGAGACGATTCTCGACCTGGATTATTTCCAGAACAAGGGAATCAGCCGGAACCAGGCGCTCTCTCTCTCTCCCTCATTCTCCGACGAGGAGACCCGAATGCTCATCGAGGGGACGGATCCGGTCATCTTCGAGGACGAGTCCACCATCCTCCTCGATGATGACAAATACACCTTCAAAGATGGCAACATCCTTATCAAGGAGCAAAAAACGGCCCCGGTGCAACCGGCCGGTCGGAATGTGGTCCCCCGACAGCTCTCCCACGGTCGCTCCCCCACGGGATACTTCAACCGGATCGATCGGAGCCAGCTCACTCCCGAAGAGCACCGGGTGGTCTCCGGCCAGGGGCCGACCGTCTCTCCCGTTGCCCGGAAGATCATTGCCTTTGTGGGGGGAATGCTGCTCATGACCATTATCGCCCTGGTGATCGTGCTGCTCACTTCCTGCACCGGGAGAGCCGCCACAGCGCCCGCGAAAAAAACCACCAGGGATCCACGATGTGTCTCGTTGCAACGTCAGGGCCTCAGCGCGCTCAAGCATGGCCGCCACAAGGAGTGCGCTCGATTATTTGCCGGAGCACTTGTGTTTGAGCCCTCAAACGCAGAGTTGTGGCATCTCTCGGGTGTCTGTTTCGCTTCGGACAACCAGACAAAAAGCGCCCTCAATGCTTTTCACCGGGCATTGACCCTTGGGCCCGCACGGGTCGACTCCCTGGTACACCGGGGGGTTCTCTACGGAAAAATCGGCAAGATGAGCGAGGCGAAAAACGATCTCGCCGTGGCAGTCAAGCTGGCTCCGGGCAACCCGGTGGCGCTCTATCATCTGGCTCTTGCCCTCCATTCACTGGGGAATCTTCAGCGCGCCGAGCTCCTCTATTCCCGGGCTATTTCAAAAAAAAAAGACTACTTTGAGGCCTTCTCCAACCGTGGTGTGGTTCGGCTGAGTCTGGGGAAAATGCCCGAAGCCTTGGCAGACCTCTCCCGGTGTGTTGCCATGCAGCCCAAACTGTCAATGGCATGGTATAATCGGGGTACTGCCTACGCAAGAATGGCCCGCTATAATGAATCTATCAGTGATATGAGCCGCGCCCTGGAGCTTGCACCGGGTAACGTGAACGCCCGCCTCTCACGGGGGCTCTCCCTGGCCATAACCGGCCAGGTCGCCGCTGCCGTGGCGGATCTTACTGCCCTCATTGCCGCCCATCCGCAGAAGGGGGTCTTTTATACCCTCAGATCGGAACTGCACCTGGAGACCGGTGCCCTCGACAAGGCGGCCGCCGATGCGGAGAGAGCCGGTGCCCTCGGGGAGAAACTTCCACAGGGGCTCGCGGGAAAGCTCCACAGACTCTGGTATGAGCCCCGGGTAACGCTTCTGATCAAGCAGGGAAAGGTCTCCCAGGCCGCTCAAATGAAGCGCCGTGCCGGTGCTCTCGGTATCTCCCTCGAGAAGACTCCTCCACAAAACAAGTAACCGCACGGCGGTGATTTCCCGTGACCGCCTTCCATCAGC
>JAHJLU010000747.1 GCA_018821745.1 Myxococcota bacterium
AACCCATGGCTGAAAGAATGGTCCAGGAGTTTGGCAATTCTATATATGAGTGCTACGAGACCGCCACCTGCACCGAGCTGGAGAGTGATGTCTGCTTTGAAGACAGTATGGCCTCCTGCACCACCAACTACGACGCCACCGTCGAGACCATGTGCTCCGTCATGATCGAGTGCGAGAACGAGCAGCCCGCCAGCCAGCAGGATATCGACACCTGCGTCAGCATGATGATCGACGATGAAGACGTAGCGATTTACGCCTGCTTCACCGAAGCCGCCCTTGGTAACTTCGAAACCTGCCTCGAAGACGGTCCTTGCAGTGAAACCCTCATGGACGACTGCATGGAGTCCGAGCTGGGCATCATGACAGTTGTTGAAGAGCCCATGAAATAGTCAGGAATCCCATCGCTGCTTTCACTCACCACGCCCCGGTTTTCGGGACCGACGTTTCCCATCCTTTTGACAACAGCTAAATAATGGTTATGGTATATCCAGAAGGAAGTGTACCATGAACAGCCCACACTCCATTGATCTCTTGCGAGCCTCCATCACCAAATCCGATGATAAATAC
Organism: Myxococcota bacterium; assembly: GCA_018821745.1. GTDB lineage: Bacteria > Myxococcota_A > Polyangia > HGW-17 > HGW-17 > SZUA-580. Next base: position 568 of record JAHJLU010000747.1, read on the forward strand.
ATCGTCGCCGACCTCCACTCGGAGGAATCCCTGATCTTCAGCGATATTTTGGACGCTCAGGCGGCAGCGCTCCTGATTGAGTCTGGAGTTACCATAGCCGAGCTGGATGAGTCCATGATCCTCCAGTTCAAGATCCAGCTCATCCGAAAAACCCGCACCCGGTCCGTCAACTGAGCTCCTCACGCCAGAGCCTCCTTATCCTTGCATAATACGGGGCACCTGCTAAGGTTACGGCTGCTGTATAACCCCAACCTCTCCGGGAGGCACAGACCCATGATCATAAAGCAGATGAACAGCACGCAACCTGCATACCCCAACTACGGAAACATCCGTAAACTCCTCACTGCCTCCACGCTGGCAACCCTCATGCTCCTGCCCGCCTGTCAGGGGAAGAAGCGCACCACCCCCGAGGAGAATACGAACAACACGACCACTACAACCGACATGAAGCCCGACTCGGAGATGAAACCCAACCCACTTCCCGTGGACAACATGAAACCCGGGACCGACATGAAACCCAACCCCAAGCCACAAATCCCCGGCGGGCTGGGCGCACTCCCAGTAGCCCCCAAACCTTCACCTGCAGAAAAAAATTAGCCCAGACCGGGCTTCTTCGCCCCAACCTCTCTTGTGCCTTCCCAAAAAACTTCGTCCATATTCATGCCTTCTACCGAGAGGCGGATATCAAGGCTGCCGTCGGTGCGCAGAGCACTTTTTACGATGGAGATACTGATCTCATTTTGCGTTTTGACGGGTCGCCCATTGATATTTAAAACCAATTCAAGGGGAATCTCACCGTTTTGGTCATTTGACGGCGTGTTTTTTGCCATTTAACTCCTTGCGTCGGTGAGATTGCCGGCAACCTCTCGCTCCAGAGAACATCTTATACAGAGAATGCCTGTCCCGCAGGCAAAGTCAAGCTGAGAAAGCAGCGTCACTTCCATTCTGGATTATGGACACACTCTTCCATAGCTTCTCCACCACCCCATCTGCTGCGGCCCTTAAACTGTTCACACACCTGTCATTGGCTTCAACGAACCTTAAGGCGGGTTATATCTCCGGGTAACCGAACAAGGACCTCGTAGTTGAGCAGACTTGTCTGCTCGGAAAAACTGCTCACTGAGATCTCCGCGTTCTTTTGCTTCCCGATAATGACAACCTCTTCACCCGTCGCCACGCCGGGGATATCTGTAACATCGAGGATGGTGACACTCATGTTCACCACCCCGATTACCGGTGCCTTTTTGCCGCGGATCAACACATAGCCGTAGTTACTGAGCCTGCGGGGGAAGCCGTGGTAATACCCCACGGGGATTGTGGCTATCCGGTGATGTCTCTTTGCGAGGTAGGAGTTTCCGTAGCTGATGAACTCCCCCGGGCTCACCTCTTTGATATCCATAACCCGGGTCTTCCACTTCAAGATCCGTTTCAAGGGGTCCTTGAAATGGATCAGGTCCATGTTTTGCTGCCCGTTTTTCAGCAAGAACTGGATCCGGGTCTCCTCGGACGGCCAGAAACCAAACTGGGCAATACCTACCCGGACCAGATCCATCCTTGATTTGGGCCAGTTCAGGGTAGCGGCGCTGCAGGCCATGTGGCGCAATGTCCGGTGGCTGAATATGGGTGACAGCTCTTGAGATATACGTTGAAACTCCGTGAACTGATGTTCCATGCGCAGATAGTTGGCCACGGACTCAGCCCCGGCGAAATGAGAGCACACACCCACCACACTGATATCCTCGGGATGGGTTTCAACCAACTCCACTACCCTGGGCAGATGATAGGATTCCAGGCCCGTGCGGTTGAGCCCCGTCTCAATCTCCAGGTGCACCAGGGCCGGCCGGCCGATTTTATGTGCCAGCGCCTGCGCCAGTTCCAGTCTGGCGGGGTTGAAAACCCAGAAGGAGAGCCCCTTTTCAATGGCCCAGGCCAGCGACTCCTCGTCTATATCGCCCAGAATCATAATATGGGAGTCTCTGGTCAGGCTCGCGTGAACCCGCTGCGCTTCCGAGGCATTCGCCACAGAGAAATGCCTGATATTCTCCCTTTCGGCCATGGGAACAAATTGCTCGATCCCGTGACCATAGGCGTTTCCCTTTACCACAGAAGAGATGATCACACCCTCCCCCACCAGCTGGCGAATATAGGAGAGATTCCCCCGAAGCGCACTTTGACTCAACTCAATAACCGAACCCTGATACATCACATCCCTCCCGTTATGCTTCGGACAATCCCCAAAAAGAGGCTGACTCCCGCAGGGAGAATCCCGTCGGGAAAATCATAGCGGTCGCTGTGCAGCGGGTGGCACCCCTCTCCTGATCCCAGGCCGAAGAGAGCCCCCGCATAGGCATCGGTGATATACCCAAAGTCTTCGCTCCACGGAAAAGGCTTCCCGGGCACAGTGACGGGCGCCCCCTGTTTTTCACAGGCGGCAAGGATATAGGACACTGCGCTGGAATCATTCACCGTCGCCGCAAAGACTTCATGAAGAGCAATATTGTACGTGAGCCTGTTCGCTGCAGCAATATGCATCGCCAATTCACGGATTCTCTGCTCCAGTTTCGCCATGAGCAACGTGTCGTAGCTCCGAAGAGTGGCCATAACTACTCCCCACCCCGGCGAGGTCCCGAACGCCTCCTCTCCCACCCTGGCATGGATAACCGTGGCCCTGGCGTGATCATCCAGACCTGTCTCGAGCTGTGCCAGCCCGTTAATGGCGAGGATCAACTGCGCCACCGCAGAGGCGGGAGAGACTCCCAGATGGGGCTCCGAGGCGTGACTGGTCTTCCCCTGAAACACAACCGAGATCCCTTCGGAGGCGCTGGCAAAGGTGCCCTCGTCCACAACCACCGTGCCCTCGGGATACCCGGGGAGATTATGCAGCGCGAAGGCGTAATCCACGGAAAACTCCCGAAGCAGGTCGTGGGAGAGCATCTGCAGCGCACCCTGCCCTGTTTCCTCGGATGGCTGAAACATCAGGATAACAGTCCCGCACAGGGGAGGGTTTTTCACCAACCCATTGGCTACACCAAGCATAATGGCCATGTGACCATCATGGCCGCACCTGTGGCTGACCCCGGGAGTTAAAGAGGCATATTCCAGATCCCCCGTCTCGGCGATGGGGAGCGCGTCCATGTCTGACCTGAGGAGCACGGTCGGTCCCTGCTCCCTGCCGGCAAAGACTGCCCAGAGGCCGTTCCCCTCTTCACCCGAAACAATCCGGGGGACGCCGAAGGACTCCAGCGTCCCGCGCAAAAATTCCCCCGTCCGTCTCTCCATGGAGCTCTCCTCGGCCAGAGAATGGAGGGTGTGCCGCAGATTGACGAGAATATCTTTGTCCACGCTGGTCACACCCCTTCCGTTCCCGGCACACGCCTGGAAGCGGCATCCACCTCAAGCTCCGTCACCCCGTTCTCAGGAGAATCCTCCCATCCACTGGTGCCATGAACCGTCCCCAAGGGAGGAAGGACGACCTGCTCACGATGGGGATCCGCGAAAAACTCATCGATACTCGGAACAAACACCTTCTTCACATAGGGTGAACTCATCAGCCGCAACAGCGCGGAGTAGTTGATGCGAAAGTTGATGCTGTCCCCCACCTTGAGTCCCATGCTGTCGGGTCCCAGGTTCACAACGCTGATGTCGCTGGAGGCGCCGGCGATGGAGTAGGATGTATCCAGCGGGGTTATGCCCGTGATGTCACTGTCCAGATGCCCGATATCAACGAGCGCACGAAAACCCCGCTGTCCGACTCGCGGCTCATCCGCGTTGCCCGCCGTGGGCTGGGCGAAGGTGGCAATACCCGGACTGGTCTCCAGTACGGGAGAGAGAACCTTCTCTTTGATCTCGCAGATCTCGGCCTCCAGGATCATCATGTCATCGCGCAGGCCGGGCAAGGTCCCTCCCTCGATCAGGTTGGTGCCAAGAAAGAGCGCCTCCCCAATCCGAAAATGATTGATCTCCCGGGGCATCTCTCCTCGCATGAGGAGGGGCAGCAGTGCCGATGAGCCACCGGAGATTACCGGGAGCTTCTTCTTGAATTTCAACTCAAGGAGTTCTCGATAAAGGGCGAGCTGGACCAGTTGATCCGGCTGGGGAATAGCGCCGGACATACACCCAAGATTGGATCCTATACCCAAAACCCCGATATTTGGGAGATTGAGTGCACACTCATAGAATTCAATGAGTTTCCCCGGAAGAATGCCCTCCCGCAGATCCCCCATCTCGATCATGATAATGATATGGTGGATACGGTCCTGCAGCCGGGCCTCCTCATTGAGCTTGAGAATAATCTGGAGCTCTGAGTTGAGGCTGACATCATAATGGGTAACAATGTCTTCCACCGCCGAGAGGGTGGGCACCCGCAGATACCATGCCTCCAGCTCGGGTTTTGACCCCAGCTGCCTGCGAATATTCCTCACCCGTGAGTCGCCGAAGGATTTCACCCCCATTTTAATCAGGGAATCTATAATCTCGGGCATCCCGCACATGACCTTGGTCACCACCGTCCA
>JAHJLU010000748.1 GCA_018821745.1 Myxococcota bacterium
ATCGATCACCTTGACAACGGAGAACAGGGAGAGGCTTTTGGCGCTTCGAGCCAGAATAAACCCACCGTTGGCACCACGGGATGAATCAACAAATCCGGCTTTCACGAGCTTTTGCATCACCTTGGCCAGATGGGACTGCGACACTTCAAGGACCGTGGAAATCTGGGCGACACTCAGTCGTTTCCCGGCACCGAGATTGTTAATGACGGCCAGGGCGTGGATCGCAAGATTTGAGGCTTCACTGATTGGAAGAGAGTTAAGCATTTCAGTTTTCTCGATTCTTAATTGGAGTTTTAATTCCTATAAAGGGTTCTGTCAAGTCGAAAAATTTCAGGGTTGATGAATGGCAATTCCCGGACCCCGCATAATTGTCTGACCAGGCAGCCATCGCCCGACCACCTTCTCCATCCGAGAATTGGGATGAACTATACCACATTGTTTCACGGGAAAAAGAATTGTTTCGTTGCAATAACATTTTTTTCAAGACTGGATAATTGCCATCAGGTTATACAAAAACGAACCTGTTTTACTCAAATATATCCAACGCCTGGCAGACCCAAAATTTCGCCAAAACGCATGATAACCATAAACATAATAACCCCATATAGGATGTCTATTTCTGAATTATCTTGACAGCCGGCAGGTCCTTCCACAATATGGTAACAGGATTCTGAATACGCCACCCTCGGTCACCGAGGCCCGGCACACCAGGAGAAGTGAAATGTCTAGAACCGAAGCACTGAATAGCACCCTAGCCCAGATCCAATCCAGCTCGGCCGATGTGGAGGCATGCGCCGTAGTGTCGGAAGACGGCCTGATTATTGCCAGCTCCCTGCCTGCCAATATTGAAGAAACCTCCGTGGCAGGCATGAGCGCGGCCATGCTCTCCATGGGCACCAGGACCGCCATGGAGCTCAAGAGAGGGCAGCTCGATCTGCTCTTCATCAAAGGCGACAACGGCTACCTCCTGATTAAGAACGCGGGTCCCCACGCCGTTCTGCTTGCCATGGCCCGTAAGGAAGCAAAACTCGGACTTATTTTCCTGGACATTACCCGTGGTGCCCAGCGCGTTCAGGAAATCCTGGGATAGGAGAGGTACTCATGGAAATAATCCACGACAACGTCCACAGTAAAAGCATCATGTTCCATGACCTGGGGTCAGGCCTTATGGTACAGTCCAACCAGCATGTCATCATCCGGGGCGAGGAGGCCATCGTGCTGGATCCCGGTGGTCACAAAATTTACACAAAGCTGTTCGCAGGACTCACCCCCGTGTTCCCCATCTCCCAGGTGAAGTATATCTTCTTCTCCCACCAGGATCCCGATATCATCGCCGCCGCAAACGGGTGGCTCATGGTCACAGATGCCAAGGCTTTCATATCGGAGATCTGGCTGCGTTTTCTCCCCCACTTTGGAATCGACAGTTACGTGGAGAACCGGATCAGCCCTATTCCCGATCAGGGAATGAAGCTTTCCCTTGGGGGAGAGGATCTGCTGCTCATCCCCGCTCATTTCCTCCACTCCAGCGGAAATTTCATGATCTATGACACCTTCAGCAAGATCCTCTATTCCGGTGACCTGGGTGCTTCCCTCGGGGCACCCTATCAATATGTGGAGGACTTCAACGATCACATCCAGTACATTGAGGGGTTTCACTCCCGCTACCTCCCTTCCTCAAAACCTGTCCAGATGTTTCTGAATACGGTAAAAGATCTGGACATCGAGATGGTGGCGCCCCAACACGGAGCCATTTTTCGGGGAAAAGAGACAGTGCACTCTTTCTTTAACTGGCTTTCAACACTGAAATGCGGATATGAACTGATGGGAGAGGCATATAACCTTCCCGGATAAAGCCATGCAGCGAGAGACAGACCTTCCAGAGCGCAAAAAGCGATTGTTCACTGACCTGGTCAGGGCTCTCTCGCTCGCCCTGGATTTTGAAGATGGCGAACGCCTGCACCATGCGTGGCGTGTAGCCATTCTGGCCTACCATATCGGCCGGACGTGGGGGTATGAGAACCCCAGCATCCTCTATTTCTCGGGGCTGCTCCACGACATTGGAGGAATCACCCTCGACCACCACATCCTGCACTATGTCTCCCCCGGCCGATTTGAGCCGGCAGTTCATAATCACGGCGAGGAGGGAGCACACATCCTCGAGCCCTTTGAGCCCTTCGCGTCTCTGATCCCCGTCATTCGGCACCACCACGAACATGTTGACGGGTCGGGCTTCCCCCTGGGGTTAAAAGGGAATCAGGTTCCCCTTGAGTCGTCCTTTATCCTCGCCGCGGACATCCTCGATATCCATCTGCGTGATCAGCGTGACAAGAACCACCTGGGGCACAAGATTTTGGAGCAGCATCGAAACACGGTGCTCCCGGGCAGCGTCGTGGATGCCGCGCTGAAATTGTTCGAAGATCTCCCTGATTTACTCCCCCTCGTGTTTGACCCCGACTCTATCAAGCGCCTGTTGTTCTCCATAACTCCCGTGCCACCTGATCTCTCCGGGATTCCCCACTTGGAGCTGCTCACGCAACTGCTGTGGGTTTTCGCCCGGATAATAGACTCCAAACACAGCTACTCCATGGGTCACTCCGTTCGGACTACATGGCTCGCGTGTCGAATCGCCGATGGTCTCCCCGAGCAGGCGGTCAATAAATGGGATCTCATCTGGGCGGGACTCCTCCATGACGCGGGGGAGATTGGCGTCCCCGAGAACATCCTCGATAAAAAGGCGAGCCTGACTCCATTTGAATGGGTCGTTGTCAAAAAACACACACAGGATACCATGCAGATCCTCTCTTCCGTCAGGGATCTGGAGTACCTCGCCTACAGTGCCTCAGCCAACCATGAAAATTATGACGGTACGGGGTATCCCTTTGGATCCAGGGGGGAGGAGATTCCCCTCATCTCCCGCATCATCGCCATCGCCGACGCCTATGATGCCATGCGAAGCGATCGACCCCACCGCAGCGCCCTCCCCCATAATCAAGCCCTGGAGGAACTGCAGCAGCAATCGGGCACCCGCTTCGATCCGTCTCTGGTTTCCATGGCAATTACCATTCTCAATGAACACGGTGATGCATCCCGGAATCTGGCCAACACCCACGAAACATTTCTCACCTTCTTCAAGGAGAGCACCCCAACTCTGGCCCCCTTGCTTGATCACTCATCGGGACACAAACACAGCACCGTCCTCCAGGGACAATCAGGAGTTTTTCTGTTTGAACTGGAGCCCTGGAGCCAACTGGAGCTCTCGGATACACTCTACATTCATAATGGAATAGAGGCGCTGGCCAGCCTTTGCGGTCCCATTGGCGATGAGAATCTTCTTCCCTGGCTCGTTCCCGAGTCTCGACACGATGTCAAAACATTGCACGGGATGAAGATGGGAGAGACCCTCACACGCTACCTCTTTGCCCGGTCCGGCACCCCAATGGAGGCAATTTTCCTCCGGGTTCCAAGCGGGTTCACCATGCTCTTCCGCAGCGCAGTGAACCGCATCGAGTCCTTTCAGGGGCTCACTGCTTTTTATCGTAACTTTCTCTCCAGCTCCGAGGCAGTGGTTTTCACCGATCCCCAGGGCATCATCACCGACGTCAACCGTAAATTTCTTGATCTGTATGGGTACCGCATCAAAGATGTTATCGGCCATCCCTCCAGCATCACAGGCAGCAAGGAGACCGCACCGGAGATTTACCAGGCCATGTGGAAAGCTATCTCGGACCGAAACCGTGGGACGTGGTCAGGGGAGTTGGTGAATCAGACAGCCAGCGGCCAGCGTATTGTTGTGCAGCTCACCATCAACTCCATCCGGGATGCATCGGGAAAACACCTCGGATACATTGGTCACACCCTGGACATCACCGCGCGAAAAGTCGCCCAGGAGGCACTGGTTCAGCGGGAAGCCGAGCTCAGAGTGAAAAACAGTGAACTCCAGAGGCTCAATGATCTGAAGAGCGACATGGTCTCCATAACCTCACATGACCTCAAATCCCCCATAAACACGATCCTCACGATTACCTCATTTTTGCGGGACAGTCTCGATACCATGGACAAAAATCAGGTCGAATATTTCCTGTCCCAGATCGAAGAGAAGGGTGAACAATCAATCAGGTTCATCTCCGATATGCTGGACCTGGCAAAAATGGAGTCGGGCAATTATGAAATCCATCGGGAGGTGGTCCATCTCACCAAGCTGCTGAAGACTGTTATCGGGGACCATGCCCAGCAGGCGAAAGCCAAGGAGATAACGCTCACACCCAATCCACTCCCGGAGCACGTCACCATCGAAGGAGACAACACCAAACTCAGCCAGGTGTTCTCCAATGTGGTGAGCAACGCGATCAAGTTTTCACCCGAGGGCGGGACCATCACCATTGACCTGGCCATGAGTGAATCCAATACCGTGCGAGTGACGGTGGACGATGACGGGCCCGGTATCCCCGATGCCGAGCGGGACAGCGTGTTCCAGAAATATTATCAGGTAAACAAGGATCAGCAGGCGGTGAAACGCGGATTTGGTTCAGGGCTGGGACTCTATATTGTAAAAAATATTGTCTCGTCCCATGGCGGCCAGGTAATGGCAGAGCGCAGCCCCGCCGGGGGAACCAGGATTGTCATTGATCTTCCTCTGTTTGGAACCCGCGGAGGCATTCTCCTGGTCGAACTGCCACCGGACTATCGCGCGGGTATTCTGGCGTCACTCAAAAAGAACTCCCTGTGTGGCGTGGAAATTACCTCCAGACATCTCATCTCCCCCATGCTTGGAAATCCCAGGGTGACCTGGGTTATCATGGGATCCGGTCCCCTCTCGGCCAACGCGTGGGACGCTCTCGAAAAACTGTCACCAGAACACAAGCCCAGGACACTGCTTCTCCTTACAGATCAGGTCGCAGCTCCGCGCCCCTGTGATCGAACACTCACTCTGCCCGGACACCACAACGAGTTGGCAGAGATTTTACAGATGGAGGTCCTGCCATGACCACAACTCCCCGTATTCTCGTGGTCGACGATGAGCCTGTTGAACGTGAAATACTTACCGCATATCTCTCCAGCGGGGGTTTTGAGACCCTGTCAGCAGAAAATGGGGCACAGGCCCTCGCCCTTGCCCGAAGGGAGCCTGTCGACTGCATCCTCCTTGACGTCCAGATGCCTGTTATGGATGGATTTCAAACAATCGACAAGCTAAAATCAGAGAAATCCCTGGCACGGATCCCCGTCATCTTCCTCACCAGCATGGATCGGGACATTATGCGAATCAGGGGCCTGGAATCGGGGGCCCTCCATTACATTACCAAGCCCTTCAACAGGGCGGTGCTCTTTGCCACCATCCGATCAGTGCTGAAGAAGACCTCGGTTCCCCTGCCTGTGGCGGATCTGGAAGGAGAGCTGGATGATTTCGGCCTTACAGAACTGCTCCAGTCCCTTGAGTTCGGACAAAAAACAGCCCATATCGTCTTTGAGGGTGAGGAGGGGGAGCTCTACATGGACCGCTCCAGACTCACCTGGGTGCGTTACCGGAACTACTATGGTGAGGATGCATTCCTGAGACTGCTCGTGTTCGGGAGAGGACGCTATCGTGTCTGGTTCGGTGACACCTACAACCGTGAATCACCCCAGGATCTCCCCCTGTTCCATGTGATGATGGATACCACGCGAGTCTTTGACGAGTTGCAGGGGCTCCTGAACAATCTGCCCCCCATGGGCACCCTGATTTCCATCAAGGAATCTGACACCCACCCCCGGTTTCCCGGGGAAATCATTACGCTCAGGACCGCAGCAAATACTCTGGACCTCTCCTTGCCCGAGACCCTGCGGATCCTTGTTGACATACGAAACAATCAGCGCATGATCGAGGTCACCCAGGAGGACCATTCATGAAGCAAATCATTACTATCGCAAGCCACAAGGGCGGTGTTGGGAAAACCACTACCGCGTTGAATCTCGCCTACTCCATGAGCCGCCTTCGGGCCCCGGTTCTTGTCGTCGACACCGATGTCCAGGGGGCGCTGGGAATAGCCGGTAATATCAAGAAAAAGAATCAGTTGGGGATCATGGATCTGATAATGGGTCGTGCGACTCCCCTGGAGGCTGTTACCTACACCCGTGATGGCCAAATGGCAATGCTCGGCATGGGCAACG
>JAHJLU010000749.1 GCA_018821745.1 Myxococcota bacterium
ACCTTCAGCGCGTTGTCCTCGATGAATTCGCGCCGGGGTTCAACCTGATCCCCCATGAGGATGGTGAAGACATCGTCGGCGGCGATTTCGTCGGGGACCTTTACCTGAAGCAGGGTACGGGTGTTGGGATCCATGGTGGTCTCCCAGAGCTGGTCAGGATTCATCTCACCGAGACCCTTGTACCGTTGAATATTGAGCCCTTTTTTGCCCAGTGCTTCGGAGTACACGAGCACCTCGAGGGGACCATCGAGAACCGCAGTCTGATCTCCCGTCAGGATGCTCCACGGGAAGGGAGCCACTTCCAGGAGGGCCTGGTACATTCGCCGAACCCGCGCAAGAACCGGTGCATCGAGGAACGTATCGTTGATAATCAGGTGCTTCTGTTTCCCCTTGAAGAAGAGCTTGACCTCCACCGTGGCCTTGTCGTCGTCGTCTTCCTGAATGTCACACTCGACCCCGGAGATCCCGGGCATACAACTGAGGAGGGCGATAATTTTCTGAACAAACAGGTCAAGATCGCCGATGGCGGCCACGCTTGAGCACCCCATCTCTTCCATTTGGGACAGCAGGTGGAGCATGGCGATATCGAAGTGGCGGGAGAGCTTCTGAAGGGTGTCTTTATAATTTACCAGATCCCGGAAAACAGCCGCCAGAGCTTCACCCGTATACTCCATGTCCCGCCCCTTGAGGATGGTCCCTTCGGCAGCCATGAGCGTGAGATAGTTCTCCAGCTCTTTCTCGTCTTTGATGTAGGTGCGTTTTTTCCCCTTGGCCACAAGGTAAAGGGGCGGCTGGGCGATATAGAGGTGGCCCCGCTCAATGATTTCCCGCATCTGGCGGAAGAAGAAGGTGAGCAGCAGTGTCCGGATATGTGCACCGTCGACGTCGGCGTCGGTCATGAGGATAATGGAGTGGTACCGCAACTTTTCAATGTCAAAATTCTCCGACCCGATGCCGGTCCCCATGGCGGTGATGAGGCTGATAATCTCCTGTGATGCGAGCATCTTGTCTGCCCGCGCCTTCTCCACATTGAGAATCTTTCCCTTGAGGGGTAGGATGGCCTGATTCCTGCGGTCGCGGCCCTGCTTGGCCGAACCACCGGCGGAGTCGCCCTCGACCAGGAAAAGTTCGGCCCTGGTGGGATCGCGCTCCTGACAGTCCGCCAGTTTTCCGGGGAGGGAAGCTGAGTCAAGGATCCCCTTGCGCCGGATAGTATCCCGGGCACGGCGGGCGGCTTCACGGGCTCTTGAGGCGGTGATGACCTTGCCAATGATAATTCTGGCGATCCTGGGGTTCTCTTCAAAATAGAGGGAGAGGGCATCGGAGACGCTGTTCTCGACGATACCGATCACTTCCGAAGAGACCAGTTTGTCTTTGGTCTGGGAGTTGAATTTCGGGTCCGGGTGTTTCAGGGAGAGCACCGCTGTCAACCCTTCCCGGATGTCATCCCCCGAGGGCATGACCTTCAGGTCTTTGAACAGTTTGTTGGTGTTGCCATAATCGTTGACGGTCCTGGTGAGCGCCCGACGGAGCCCCGTCATGTGGGTACCGCCGTCTTTATTGGGGATATTATTGGTGAAACACCAGATGGACTCGGGAATGGCGTCGGTCCACAGCAGGGCAAGCTCCACATTGCAGTCGTCTTTATCAGCGCTGGTATAAATGGGATCCGGATGGAGCGCTGTTTTCCCTTTGGAGAGATACTCCACGTATGCGGCCAGTCCCCCCTCGCTGTCGAATGTGACCGATTTCTCTTCACGCTCGTCGTGGAAATAGATACGGATGCCGCGATTGAGGAAGGAGACCTGACGCAGTCTCCCCACCAGAGTCTTGTGGGAGAACTCCACATTTGTGAAGATGGTGTCGTCGGGCCAGAAGGTAATCTTCGTGCCGTGTTTCTCGGGAGGGCAGGTACCGATAACCTCGAGGGGTTTGGATGCCACGCCCTGCTGGAACTCCATGCGATAGATCTTGCCGTCGCGCTTCACCTCGAGGACCAGCCGGTCGGAGAGAGCGTTGACAACACTCACGCCCACGCCGTGAAGACCACCGGAGACCTTGTACTGGGAAGAGTCGAACTTGGCACCGGAGTGCAGCTCCGTGAGGATAATCTCACAGGCAGGGCGCCCCTCGGCGTGCATGTCCACCGGGATACCACGCCCGTTATCCTCGATGGTAGCGCTGTTGTCCGAGTGAATCGTTACGCTGAGGGTGTCGCAGGCACCGGCGAGATACTCGTCGACCCCGTTGTCCACAACCTCGTACACCATGTGGTGAAGCCCCGTGCTGTCATCGGTGTCGCCGATGTACATACCGGGTCGCTTGCGTACAGCATCGAGCCCTTTCAGGACTTGAATTGAATCAGCATTATAGTCGTTGCTTGTTTTTTCCAGCGTGGGTTCCATAATATGAAAACTCCCGTCTCTTTTCGCTCCCCCGGGTCACTCCCTGGCATGAAAACCGGTTCCCGGGGAGCCCCAAAATTCCTGGGGCAAAGGTGAGTCCTCCATGGGGACTTCAAGGGCCAACACATTACCACAGGAGGAAGGGAAACTCCACCCCTTTCTGACGTCTTCATAACCCTTGTTTTCCCTTGCAAATTGGGATCTTAATCCACACTTGAGATGATATCACAGCCCATGGAACTCCAGGCCGATTCCAGATCGGACAGTGCCTTTGGGCTCCCTGTGGCCACCACAACTCCACCCCCGCCCGAACCGCTCAGTTTGGCACCCCAGGCCCCCACCCTGCGGGCCGTCTCCACCATCGCGTCTATCCGCTCCGTGGAGAGACCGAGGGCGCGATACTCCTCCTGGGCAGCATTCATCTCTTTTCCCATGGCGTCGTATTTTTCCTGGCCCCATGCCGCGCAGAACCGCTCAATGGAGGCGCCCATTCTCTCCACAAAGGTGGCACGCCCGGGTCCCGTGAGACGCTTGCCAAGGCGCTCCACCATAACCCGGGTGGCGATGCGCTCCATGCTGTCGCCGACCAGGAGAGGGAGCGCCGGGGGCCTGATCAGCGCGAGACTGGGTTCGAGCAGGGTATGGGGGAAGGGAACCGCCATGGCTATCCGGGGTTTCTGGAGGAGCACGGGGACGCCATACCACACGGTAGTGTCATCGATTCCCGAGGGGTTGCCGTGGAAGTGTGTCTCCAGCTTTCGGGCAATCTCATGCAGCTCCCCCTCGCTCTTCTCCACACGGGAGAATCGTGCGGCGGCACGCACCAGGGCCACGGAGAGCAGCGCGCTCATGCCAAGCCCCGCCCCCGCAGGGAGCCCCCTCGGACAGCTCAGGGAGAACCCCTCATGTGAGATCTCCGTGGCGAGTATTTTCTCGATGGCCCCATGGTGGGACACGGGATCGGGGTCAAGTTGGATTCGATTGCTTTTTCCCAGGGGAGTGACGAAAAAATCCGTGCCCCTGGGCAGGGGAACAGCCAGGGCAGGTGCTCCAAACACCACAGAGTGTTCCCCCATGAGGATGACCTTGCCGTGGAGCGTAAAACCTTCGGTCCCCATCATTTTTCCAGCCAGGCGGAGATTCCGGGGCCCAAAATGCGAGGCACCGCGGCGAGGGCTGGCAGGTCGCGGGACCCGGTGAGGGTCATGGCAGTTCTGAGACCCGTGGAGAACAGCTCAATCAGTTGGCCCATGGCGTCGTATCCCCCCCGATGCCATGCCACCACCAGAGGAGCCGCGATTCCGCCGAGACCGGCCCCGAGGACCAGCGCACGGGCGAGATCGAGTCCGCTCCTCAGACCTCCAGACCCGATGACGGGGACACCACAACCCGCGCACTGCGAGATGGATGCCGCCGTGGGAATCCCAAAGGAGAGAAAGGGCTCCCAGGCAGCTCTGAGGGAAGGCTCCATGCGCTCCATTTCCACAGCAAGAAATGATGATCCGCCGGCGCCGGCGACCTCAACAGCCGCTGCACCGGCCTCGGCAAACCGCGTGGCCAGTTGACCCGAGATTCCGCACCCCGTCTCTTTCATGACGACCGGCCTCGAGATGCGGGGAATCAGCGCAAACAGTTCGCGGGAGAGGGGGGTGAAGTCTCTGTCTCCCCCGGGTTGAGCGAGCTCCTGAATGATGTTGAGGTGGATAAAGAGTGCGTCGGCGGCGAGATCATCCAGTGCGCGGTTCAGGGTGTCGCTCCCGTATTGGCACGCCTGAACCGCTCCGATGTTCGCTCCCACAAAGGGAGCACCCGATGCCTTTTTTACTCCAAAGGAGGGCTTCAATGCTTCATCCTCGAGCATGGGACGAATACTGCCCAGGGCCATGGGAATCTGATATTTTTCACAGAGGCTCCCCAGGGCCATGTTAAAAGCCTCGGTCTGTGGAGCCCCCCCGGTAATGGAGGAGACGAGCAGGGGCAGCTGGAAATCATGGCCGAGAAAACTGCACTCCGTGGAGATCGCCCTGTGATCTACTCCCGAGAGCGGAGCGGGAACGAGTTGAACCTCTTCCAGGAGGGTTGTCACTCCCACGGTCGCACGTTCCCTGGAAAAATAATCGAAATGACGAATCTTTCTCCTGGAGATACCTTCTTTTTCTTCAGTCATTTCTAACTCCGGTGACGGAAGCGGCGCACTGCGAGCAGCAACAGGAGGGGAAAAAGAGGGAGTACATCCCGTGGGCTGCCACTGCTGGCACATCCACACCCGGAGGCGCTCTCGTCCGGCTGCGACGAGAAGGGCAGCTTGAGCGGCTGTTTTGTTTTCTTCATAACGGGAGCCGGGAGAGGCTGGACGGACTTTTTCGTTGAGTGAATAGCAGTGGGTTCCCGGAACCGGGCCAGCCAGAGGAGCGCCATGGCGCGAACACGATAGAGTCCGGAGCGGGCAGCGATCTCGAACCATTGCCGGGAGCGCTTGTTCCCCAGCAGCAACAGCAGCTCGAGGGTCTGCGCCTTGACGCTGGAGTTCTCCCCCCGGGAGAACCACGTGTCGAAAAAGTTCTGGAGTCGGGCAGCAGAGCCCTTGTAGTCTCTGGCGACCAACGCCAGCGCATAGGTGAACGCCAGCGCCATTTTACCGCCGGCGAGCGTCTCAGAATGGTGATTGAGCACCAGGAGCTCCTGATCCCTGGTCATTCCACCCAGGGAATAGGAGAGCCACGCCAGGGCTCGAACATGGGGATCGGCGTCCTTGCTGATGAGATACTGCAGGGTTGTGCGTGCGTCGGGGTGGTTGATGAGGCCGATGGCAAAGATGGCCCGCATTTTCACTTGGGCGTCCTGGTGGTAGAGCAAGGAGAGGAGCTTGGGCATCGCACGGTTCTCCCGCAGGATCCCGAGGGCACGGATGGATGCCTTTTGCACCTCATAATTATTGACGCTCAGCCAGCGCCGCAACGCGCTGATGACATACCCATCCATCTTCCCGAGCCACGGCAAGCCTCCGGCTATGGCACTGATAAGAATGGGTGATTTAATTTTCTTGAGCACATTTTTGGAAACAAAACCCCGGTATCCGTACTCCGCGAGCAGGCTGAAGGCCTCGCCCGCCACGGATGGTTCCGTCTCGTAGGCGAGGGGCGCCACCTTGCCAACCAACTGGGGATCCCTTGGCCGAAGCAGCCTGATAGCCCCCAGCGCCACAAGGCGAAGATCCGGGACCGGGCTCTCCAGAAAATCATAGGCCTCGTTCAGGACGGGCATGTACCCCAGTCGCCCCAGGGACCACATAAATTTCATCCTCGCCTGAACAGAGGGGTTCATGTGGAGGCGCTTGTGAATATCGGGCGAGAGTGATTTCAGGTTAAGCCAGGCCGCAGTGGAGGCAGCGCCCCCGGAGACGTCGTCATTTCCCTTCTCGATGAGAAAGCGGATGGTGTCCTGGCATGTAGTACAGTGCAGGCGGGCTGTCACGTCGAGGGCCGTCAGTTGAAACTCCGTATTACTTTTGAGCAGTAACTGGTTGAGTCGCTGCCGGACGGTCTGGGGCTCAAGCGTGGAGAGCGCTACCATGGCCGCCTTCTGGATTCCGATGTTCTTTGAGTCGATGTACTTCCTCACGTGACTGGCGGAGCGCTTGTCACCGTGCTCCCCCAGGGAGTAAATGACAGCCTCTTTCAACTCCCCGGTGCCCGAGTTGAGGAGACGCACCAGGTGCTTGAATACTTTAGCTCCTCCCAGCTTCCCCATGGCCTTCACGGCGGCAATTCGCTCCCGGATATCGGGACGATCCATAAGTGCCATGATGGCGTCTCTGGCCTCGGCGTACCCCATCTCTCCCAGAGCCACCGCAGCCTTGGCGCGCACCAGAGGGCTGGGGTCCTGAACAAGGATCCGGTAAATACGCGGGGCGATGCGGGTCACATGGAGCAATCCAAGGGCACGCACCACCTCGGCTCTCACCTGAGGATTTTCGTCAGAAAGTTTGCCGATGAGATGGGCCACGGAGTCACGAACCTGAAGCTCACCGAGCTTTGAGGCAGCGTTCAGACGGGTCAACGGGCCAAGGGCACTCAGAGACTTAATGAGCACCGCTTCTTTTTTCGCTCCCAACGACAGCCTGGGCATGTCATCGTCGGCAATTGAGACCGCGGGAGAGGTCATAAAGGGCACGCACATCAAAAGAGAGGGAGTCATCATGGGTCCATAATTAGCATAAGAGTCTCTTTCTTGCCAGCTGAAGCTCCCAACTGAAATTTTCCCAACGGACTGTATTTGATCCTTGACGGAACCAATATGTATTGGCACAGTTGGAACTTATAACAGGAGAATTGAACGTGAAAAAACTCATTCTTTTACCAATCATTCTTGTTTCTGCCTTTATTTCCATGGGTTCCACCGCGGCATGGGGCCAAGGCAAGACTATTTCGCTGAGCGTCGGCTCCTCGGAAACCATCAAATTCGATAATAGAATTACCGGCGTCATCCGCATTCTCAACGATCGAATCGCCGATGTGGTTTCCTTTTCCAAGCGATCTGTCACTGTCGTCGGGATCGCCAAGGGAGTCACCGACCTCTATGTCCCCGTCGGGCGCGAAACCATCCGCATCCGAATCGATGTCTCCGATGTCAAGGTCGGAAAGACCGTTCGCGCGGTTAATCTCTTCCTCGGCGGACCTGAAGGCATTTACACCCAGGCCGTTGACACTAAGATCGTCATATCGGGAACTGCCTACACGGCCGCCGATTACGGTCGCGTCATGAAAGCCATTGAGATATTTGGCAAGGACAAAGTGGTCAACTACACCAAATATCGCCCTTCCGCCGTGGAGCAGATCAACAAGACCCTGCAGGCAGCTGGCATGACCTCCGTTAAAGCCAACCTGGTCGCCGGCTCCGTCTTCCTCGAAGGTGCCGTTGGTTCCAAAAACGAGATGGAGAAACTCAAGGCGATCATCGACGCGCTTCATGTCAAGGTGAGCAACCTGGTCTCCATGGGCGAAGGTGCGCAGGTCCAGGTTAAGGTCCGTTTCATGGAAATATCCCACAGCGACATGGTCAATTTCGGCCTTGAACTCCCCGATGCGCTGGTGGTCTCCGGCGGTCTCGAAGGCGAATTCCCCATCCTCCCGGCCGGGCAGACGAACCAGTTGACCTTCATGGCCCGGTCCCCCGAGGCGCTCCTGAATTTCAAACTGAACACCCTCTTTAAAACAGGGAACGCCCGCATTCTGGCGGAACCCAAGCTGGTCTGCGGTTCCGGCTCCGAAGCCTCCCTTCAGGTGGGTGGCCAGATTCCCATCCCCATGATCACCTCAACCACCTCCTCCGTGGAGTGGAAAGATTTCGGCATTATCCTCAAACTCAAGCCCGTCGCCAACTCCCGCGGTAACATTACCATCGCCCTTCAGTCTGAAGTCTCCGATGTTGACTGGGCCATCGCGGTTCAGGGCATCCCCGGTTTCAAGACCCGAAAGGTAAAAACCACGGTGACCATGAAGGCCGGTTCCACACTCATCATCAGTGGCCTCTACAAAAACAACCGCAGCAAAAACATTAAGAAATTCCCTCTTCTCGGCCACATTCCCATTCTTGGCGAGCTTTTCAAATCCCGGCAATACCAGGAAGAAAGAACCAGCCTCGCAATCATGCTTACCCCTACCCTCGTGAGCTCCGAGCAGTTGAAGATGAAAGAATCCATTCAATTGGTCGAGAGCAAATTCCTTGATTTCAATAAATATCTCTATTGGGATCTTTTCCTCGAATAGACACCCCCCACACAAACGGAGGAGAAGTATTATATGTTTACCATCGTACTCATTGAAAAAGGCGGACAGCCAGAACGCAAGACCTTTGATGACGCTATTTCCGAAATCAGAATCGGTCGAGTTCAGGGCAATGAGATTGTGCTTCCCAAGGGGAATGTTTCAAAGCACCACGCAAGAATTATCCACCGGAACGGTGAATTTGTAGTCCACGACGATCACTCCACCAACGGCACCTACGTCAACGGAGCACGCATCGCCGGACCCCGTGCCATTTCCGGAGCAGACAAGGTCTTCATCGGGGAATTCACCATCTACATCGATGATGGGAGCCCCCAGTCCGCCTCCGCGGGTGGTCCTCCCCCTCCGCCAAACATGAGAGCGGGTGGTCCTCCTCCTCCTCCTGTTCCCGGTGGCGGCCCTCCTCCACTTCCCGGCGGTGGTCTTGAAGACGACCTGTTCCCTCCCATGGAAGACGATCTTGGGATGGGTGGTCCGCCGAGTGGTGCCCCCATGCCTCCACAGCGCCGCCAGCCTCCACCGCTGGAAGATGACTTCGGTGATGATCTGTTTGGTGCAGACGCTGGAATGGGTGCCCCCATGGGGAGCCCTCCCCCGCGTCAGGCTCCTCCCCCGCGTCAGGCTCCTCCCCCGCGTCAGGCGCCTCCTCCCTTGGAAGATGATCTGGGACTGGAAGACCCCCTCGGTGGTGCCCCCATGTCTCCTCCTGCGCGACAGGCTCCCCCTGCGCGACAGGCTCCTCCTCCGCGACAGGCTCCTCCTCCGCGACAGGCTCCTCCCTCCCTTGAAGACGACCTGGGACTGGAAGATCCCCTCGGCGGCGATATGGATACTCCTGTGCCGCAGCAGGCAGCGCCACCAGCCCAGGCGGCTCCTCCTGCACGACAGGCTCCCCCTGCACGACAGGCTCCTCCTCCGCGTCAGGCGCCTCCTGCACGACAGGCTCCTCCTCCGCGACAGGCTCCTCCTGCACGACAGGCCCCTCCTCCGCGTCAAGCTCCTCCGCCCCAGCAAGCCGAGCAACCTGCGGCAGCGGCAGCGGCTCATGAGCCACAACAACACCGTGGCGGACAGGGTGGTGCGCCTAAAAGCCGCGCTGGCGGCAAACGCATCGATCCCAAACTGGAGAAAATCTCAGCCCTGCAGAAGACCATCCACGACAGACTCATCGAACGCATGGACCTGCGTCGCATGAACCTTGACGAAATCCCCGAGGATGAGCTGTGGGACAAGACCGATGGCATCATCTGCGAGATCGTCGACCAGATGGCCGCAAACAATGATATCCCCTCCTTTGTTGATCAGGATGAGCTCATTAAAGACGTCCTCAACGAAGCCCTGGGGCTCGGACCATTGCAGGACTTCCTCGAAGACGAGAGCATCTCCGAGATCATGGTCAACCACGCCCAGCAAATCTATCTGGAGCGCCATGGCAAGTTGACCCTCAGCGAGAAAATCTTCTCCTCAGATGCCGCCGTTCTCGGTGTCATCGAGCGTATCGTAGCCCCCATCGGCCGCCGCATCGACGAGTCATCTCCCCTGGTGGACGCCCGCCTCAAAGACGGCTCCCGTGTGAACGCCATCATTCCTCCTCTGGCTCTCAAGGGCCCCTCCATCACCATCCGTAAATTTAAAAAGGATGTCCTTGGAGCCCCCGAGCTTATTAACTACGGCACCGTGACCAGAGGCATGGCCGATTTCATGAAGATGTGCGTCGTTGCCCGCAAAAACCTGATCATCTCGGGTGGTACGGGCTCCG
>JAHJLU010000750.1 GCA_018821745.1 Myxococcota bacterium
ATGGCGGTTCCCCGCCTCGCCGTCTTTGTCCACGGACTGGTAGCCGACGAGACTGTCTGGAATTTTTCCGAGGATCCGGCCACCTCCTACGGCTCCCTCCTTGAGCAGGATCTGGGGTATACCCCGCTGTACCTTCGATACAACACGGGCCTGCACATCAGCGAGAACGCCCGGCAGTTCGCCGATCTCATGGAGGCCCTCCTGGATCGCCCCGGGGTCCAGGTGGATGAGCTTCTCCTCATTGGCCACAGCATGGGGGGCCTGGTTATCCGGGCCGCCGCCTGGTACGGCTCCCAAAACAATCACCGCTGGACGGAAAAAGTAAAAACAATCATTTATATTGCCTCTCCACACCAGGGAGCTCCCCTGGAAAAACTGGGCAACCTTGTCACGGGAATACTCAAGGGGCTCCCCCAGCCCTATCTGCAGGTCGCCGGTGATATCATCAACCAACGAAGCGATGGCATAAAGGATCTTCGATTCGGGTACCTCACCCAGGGGGAGTGGAGCGGAGGAGATCCCGACGCCATCCTCACAAGCCACAAGGAGCTCATACCCCTGCTTGGTGGTGTCAGACACCACGCGATCAGCGGCACCCTCACCAAAAACCCCGCCCACCCTGCAGCGGTCGCCCTGGGAGATTTTGTTGTGAGAAACGCCAGCGCGCTGGGCCAATCACCCCTCAATGAATATTCCCTCCCCTTCACCTCTGTCCGGGTGTTCCCCCGCATGGGTCACCTTCGGATCGCCCATGATCCCCTGGTTTATGAACAGATAAAACAGTGGTGTCGGTGAGGAGTGTTGAATTTTACCCGAAACCACCATACAATCATTTGCAGGACGTGCTCATGGTGACCGCCCTCTCCATCACCCCTTGCATTATGTGAACCCATGCACACCCATTTTTTCCTTTTTTTCCTTGTCGTGTTGTCATCCTGCAGTTTTGATCCAGGCGGCCTCCCCGCGGGTCAGACAAACAACATCAACAACACGAACAACACAAATAACTCCAATAATATCAATAATTCCCAGTGTGAGGGAGAGGCACCCCCGGCGGACAACCAACTGGGCGTGTGCGAGAACGCGCTGAAGGTCTGTGTTGACACCGGCTGGCAGGAACCCGACTACTCCGGTATTGCTGGATACGAAGCGACCGAGGCTTCCTGTGACGGCGTCGACAATGACTGTGACGGCATCATCGACGCCGGTGAGTGCCCCGAAAACACCCACTGCGATGACGGGGGAGGCGCTCCGGCCTGCATCTGTGACGAGGGTTTTGAAACCTCGGGTGACTCCTGTACCGACGTGGACGAGTGCGCCGATACTCCCTGCCACGAGTTTGCCACCTGCCACAACACTCAGGGATCCTTTACCTGCAGCTGCAACGAGGGATACGAAGGCGACGGCTTTTTGTGCACCGAAATCAACGAGTGCAACGGTAACTCCTGCCACCTCGACGCCAACTGCATCGATCAGTTCCTGAGCTATGACTGTGTCTGCAAACCGGGCTACATCGGCGATGGATGGAACTGCAATCCCAACTCCTGTCACGTCATCTCCCAGAACCACCCGGGCACCACCGACGGGACCTGGATCATCGACACAGGAACGGGTGGTCCCGTGGAGGTCTACTGTGACATGACCAGCGACAACCGCACAGGGTACACCATGCTGCGCATCGATGACGCCTCTCTGGCAGGCGATCAGGACACCTACCGGGCGGCCTGCGCCGCCTACGGCATGGAGGTCATCGTCCCCCGCACCAGAGCCCATGCGAAAGCCATTTACCTCTGGAACGGCCAGTTCCCCAGCCTCGTCAATGTATACCCCAACGCCAATAGCGCTACCAACCTGGAGAACTGGCACGGTGTCTGTCAGGGCGCCCCCTGCTCCTTCTACCTCTCCAACAGCCGATTTTCCTGTGGAACCACGGAACCCTCGGGGAACTCAAACACCACCGACTCGCTCTACCTGTGGCGGGACACCGAGGGTGACTGGGGCTGCTGGGACGACTCGAACAACACGGTCAACGCCTCCTTCCGTGGCCAGGTCATCTGCTCCACCAACGACAACCCCGAGCCAGCAACTCGCCCCGGATGCCTTGACTATGTGCGGACCAACACTGTATGGAACAAGGGCTACTACGGCATCAGCGGTCCCTACTCCATCACCATGGACGGCACCGAAACCACCGCCTGGTGCGACCAGACCACCGACGGTGGCGGCTGGACCCTGGTCCTCAACTATCTCCACAAGGACAACACCAACCCACCCCTGGATATTCGCACAGACACCCTCCCCCTCATGGGGAGCAGCGCCCTCAACACCGACGAGTCGGGCACCATTTACTGGGGGCACGCGGGCAACACCCTCATGGCCAAACTCCCCATAACAGAGGTGCGGTTTTACGGCGCCACGGACGATCACGGGCGTGTCATCCATTTCTCCACCGCCGACGCCTCCTGCATCGACTATTTTCAGACGGGGGTCGGGCAGTGCAATACGTTCAAAGATTCCTACCACGCCTTCCGCGACCAGTCTGCCAACCTCCCCTCGGTGATTAACAACGCCCACACCAACCGGGGGGACCTGGCCATGACCTACTATCCCTTCTACCAGACCGCCACCGCCCACTGGGGCATCAAGGGAGGGACCGGCACCAACCGCTGGGAAGTCGATAACTTTGTCAACGACAACCGGGACACCATGCACCGCATCTTCGTGCGCAACCGGCCCGTGGGAGCCTCGTGTCTCGAAATTCTCGAGAACGGTGACTCCATGGGCTCCGGCTATTACCCCATTGATCCCGACGGCCCCCAGGGCCACACCCCGGTCATGACCTGGTGCGATATGGAGACCGATGGCGGCGGCTGGACCCTGGTGGCCATCTACGGCACGGGAACCAACCGCCCCACCTCCTGGAACGGCGCCACCTATCCCCGCCCCGGGGGTTCTTTCTACAACTCCCCCACAACGGGCCCCACGGTGGACGCGAGGATTCTTGTCCCCGCTCAGAACAACGGCAACTTCGCCTCCTTCTCCATGGACGCCTCGGCCCTCTACGCCAACTCCACGGGGGAGGTGCTCCTCTATGTGGG
>JAHJLU010000751.1 GCA_018821745.1 Myxococcota bacterium
ATTCAAGGATTTTACCCTCTCCGCCGGAGCCTTCGCCGGGGTCATCGGCCCCGCCTCCCAAGGAGCCGTCACCTCCGTGGCTTCGTCTGAGCACCTCACCATCGACGGGTTGTGGACGGGCCTCTCCCTCTCCCTCTCATGGCGCCCCCGGGTGGAAGAAAAATGAGCTGCTTTTCTTCTGTGCCCCCACATGGGGGGTGAACGGCGATGCCGGGCGATGAGGCCTTGCGATTACCGAACCCTTGACCACGGGAGGACCCCATGACCAAACGAACCACACCCACCACCACCCTCTTGCCGCTGCTTCTCGCCATGGGTCTTCTGGCCTCGGCCTGCGGCGGAGAGGAAGACGTTCTCTCGGACAACAATACGACCAACAACACGAATAATACCAACAACACCAACACCCCGGAGCCCACCTCCAAGGTGGATCTCCTCTTTGTGGTGGACAACAGCCTCAGCATGGCGGCGGAGCAGGCACTTCTGGTTTCCCAGTTTGGTGAATTCACAAGGGTGCTTCGGGAGGCGCCGGGAGGAATGCCCGATCTCCATGTGGGAGTCATCTCCACGGACCTCGGTACTCTGCCCTATAATATTCCCTCCTGCACCACTCAGGGGGGGGATGGCGGGCGTCTTCTGGCCGGACCTAACAGCTCCTGCTCCAACCCCGTGGGGCAGCGCTACATCGTGGACATAGCCCCAAAGGGCTGCACCGTGGAGCGCGATCCTGGCGACGACTCGGTCTGCACAGCGAGCGACTGCTCTGTCGCCAACTGTACCCAGGACAACTTTGTCTCCGGCGAAGGATACAGTGAGCCTGATGGCCTCCAATTCGTCGAGGACGAAAACGGCTGTCCCCGCTGCCGTAACTACTCGGGCGAGGACCTGGAAACCGTTTTCTCCTGCAACGCAAGCCTCGGTACCGCCGGCTGCGGGTTTGAGCAGCCCCTGGAGTCCATGCGCCTGGCCCTCTCCACGGGCAACACCGCAAACGCTCGGTTCGTCCGCTCCGAGGCGATGCTCGCCGTGCTCTTCCTCACGGACAAAGACGACTGCTCCGCGGACAACGTGGAAATTTTCAACCCCGAGGGGGGGATCTCTGACACCCTTGGCCCCTTGACGAGCTTTCGCTGCACGGAGTTCGGCATTCGCTGCGACGAAGATTGGCAGCGCATCATGCCCGAGGGGAGCATGTCCTACAACAACTGCGTCGCCCGGACTCAGGGAGACGCCATGCGAATGCTCTATCCCGTTTCACGCTATACGGACTTCCTGCGCGACCTCAAGGGTAACTACCCGATCCTCATGACCACCCTCTCGGGGCCCTACGTATCAACCCTGAACGTGGGTGTAGACGAAAACCAGCATCCCAGGCTCGGGTTCAGTTGTGGAGAGGCTGTCCCCGCCGTGCGCCTCCGGGAGTTTGTCAGTGCCTTCCAGGGAGCGCCGGAAGGCAACTCCGGCAGCATCTGTGACAGCAACTATGCACCAACCCTCATTTCCCTGGGAGAGGCCATCAGGGCCAACCTCCCCACCGCCGGAGAATGATCTCCATTCACCACTGACAGGTTCTATTGAGGTTGCAGGGAACCCCGGGTCGTGACGACGCCCTCTTCCTGAAGATCTTTCATGAAGAGGCAGATTTTTCCGGAGCCGTCCCGTTCGCCGAAAATAAAATAGCGGGTCTCGCCGGCCCCGGGCATGAACTGACCCATCCCCTCATAGTAGTTGTTGAAGGAGTGGATGGGCCGCACCACCCCCGAGTCTTTATCCCACAAATAGAGAAATTCGTGTTCCACCCTGAGGTAGGGAACGGTGGTGTCAAAGGAACTCCCGGCGGGAAAGGCCACCAGATTGGGTGCAATATCGGAGACAGGCCATCCGACCCCCTGGTGGAGGGTCATGGGAGGTGCGGTGATGGTTTCATGGGTAAAAATGTTTTGGCCCGTGAGTCGTGCCCTCCCCTCATTCAGGGTGGTGAAATAGACCCAGCCCTCCGGGTCGACCTGGGAGAGCTCCGACATGGTTTGTGTGGCCCCCGTTGTGTCATGGTGAACCTGGGGCAGCGCATCGGAGGAAAAGGAGAAGATACGGTGGGAGATCTGATCCGGCGCGCTGTTGCAGCTCTCCTGCCGGGGGTACCACAGGTTGGCGGCGAAAAAATCCCCATGGAAATCCGACAGAAATTGCTTCTCCAGGGCGAAATGGAAACCACCCAGGTCCAGCTCCTCCAATCCTCCCAGGTAGAGGTTGGTCCGGGAGAACATAAACCCGCGGGAGAAACAGGTGTCAAGCGGAGTCAGAATATAGTCACACAGAACCAGGGCATCGCCCGTTGCAGGATCAAACCGTGCCACCACCGGAAACCCGCGGCGTTCCTGACATGTGGGGGAGTAAATGGCGCCATCAATTACCACCTCGGAGAGGGAGGGGGTGGCGGTCGGGTCGGAGAAGTCAATCGCGAAGAGGTGAGGGGTGACCTCGATGCAATTGATAACACCCACACAGGATTCATCCACATAGACGTGGCTCAGGGCGAGGTAGAGCCGTGAGTGTTGAGCGTCGAGAAAGGTGTTGGTGTATTCGGTGTAGCCCGCACCGAAGTAGAGGTCCCCGATGATTCTTGTGACGCGGGTTTCCACGTTGTACGCCACCACATAGGTCTCGATGGAGGAGCCCGTGTCATCCCACTGGGTGGCCCAGAAGATAAACGGATAGGAGGCGCTGAGGTACCGAAAGGCTCGGCTCAGGGAGGAGACCCCCCCGATTGCGTCACAGGTGATGAGGGTCTTGGCAGGGAGGTAATTCTCCACACAGCGTGAGGTATCGACGGAGCAGTCAACACAGGAGGTGTCTCCCTGGAGAAACCCGAAATCCTTGCATGAGGGGGCGCCCGCAAAAATGGCCATTTCGCACTCCTCACCCTCGCTTAGTACCCCATCGCCACAGGTTCCCTTCGTGATGCTGCGCTGCGTGTCGTCACACGCGGAAAAAACCATGAGGCTCATAAAAAGCACCTGCATCAGCATGCGAACTGTGTTGTAAAGAGATGGAGAGGAAAAATATTTGTTCATGGTACCTTCGACAAGGAGTTTACCATATATGTTTGCGGTTGCCTGTCAAAAAAGTCAGTTTACCTGAGGCTGTCCATCAATATTAATGAGGGCGATTTCAGGTTTGTGAGGCGGCGGGTCGTTTTTGCCTTTTCCCCTGACCCAAAGTGTTTCATAACTAGACCAGTGAATACCCCTTCACGCTCCGGCGATGGGCCTCCCGGGAGGCACGGTTTCGTCAGACAAGGAGTCCTCCGTGAAATATTTTATTCTTGCTCTTCTTTTTGTTGCCTGCCAAGGGAAGGGTGACAAGTCCCCGGCCCCGGAAAAAGAAACAATCGCACCCGTGGCCAAGGCTCTCCCCGGGGAGATGGGAAAAAAACCTGCCGGTACCCCCACAAAGATCGTAAAACCCAGCCCCAAAGCGGTGGCCGCGGATTTTGTCTCGGCGGACACCATGGCCCAGATTTATTCCGGTGTGACCAAAGGGCTTGACCCCAAGAAGTTCCCCATTCTTAAGCACCACGCATGGAAAGAGTACTCCATCAGGACAAAGGCCGCCTGGAAGAAATATATGAAAAAGCGCGAGGGGACGCTGAGGAAGTGGTCCAGCGAACACCTCAAGGGGCCCCAAAAAGAAGGAAAGACGATTTTTTATCCCTTCTCCGGTGCTGATATTGTCTATCCCGAGCTGTTCTTCCCCTGGTCAAACGATGTGGTCATGATGGGGCTGGAGCCCGCCGGTTCTCTCATGGATCTGCGCCGCGCCAGCGAAGAAGATGTCATCGCCTATACCCGCCAGATTGAGAACACGGTTGAGCATATTATCCATCTCACGTTCTTCCGCACCCGGACCATGCGCAAGCAGATGTTCCACAAGAATGTACAGAACATTGACGGGACTCTCCCCACGCTGCTCTTTTTTCTGAAGCACCTGGGGAAC
This sequence comes from Myxococcota bacterium, assembly GCA_018821745.1. Classification (GTDB taxonomy): domain Bacteria; phylum Myxococcota_A; class Polyangia; order HGW-17; family HGW-17; genus SZUA-580. The sequence goes on from JAHJLU010000751.1 coordinate 3,997, forward strand.
ACCATCGAAAAGGTGGAGCGGGTGCAACTGGCGGCCGACGGCACCGTCACCAGTCTGGGAGAGGATAGCGCACTGAGACTCCCGGCCAAGATCAATCGGGTCCCGAAAAAGGGTTATGGAAAGAATGCCCGACACACCAAACCCATGAAGATCGTCAAGGTCATGGATCCCTCTCCCTCACAGGATCCCGTAAAGAATACGCGGAAGGTCCGAAAAAAAGGCAAGCGGATTAAGAAGCACAAGGTGGTGATCAAAGAGGCCCCCGTTTACGAAGTGATTGGCAACAGGATCTCCTATGTTCGTCCAGACGGCAGCAAGGGGCGGGTGACCTACTTCTCGGTGAATCTCTCTGATTATGATTACCGCGAGAGGGCCGGGTTTACAAGAATGGTGGCCCTCAATGCCTTCCTCAAAAAACTCTCCGTGGGGACTACCTATCTCAAGAGCGCATCCTATCTGATGCACAAGAGCTTCTTCTCCGCCATCCGCGGCATAGTCCTCAAAAGCAGCGCCTATCTCCTCCAGGATGACAGCGGGATCCCGCTGAAGTATTTCCTCGATGAGTGGGATAATCACTTCTTCGGCAGGTACACACAGCCCATCAAGCTGTTTAAGCTCTCCTATCAGGCCGGACTCTATGCCATTTACAATGCGAAAAAAGCGCCCCCGAAGCTCCCCTTCGGCATTGGGTACAGCATCTATTCCAGTCGCTCCAATCTCCACCTCGCCCGAAAGATGAGCGACGACGAGGTGAAGAAAAACGCCAAGAAGATAGCAGATCTCAAAGAGTTCATCGAAAAAGCCAAGGCGGATGCCAAGGCCGCCATGAAGGGTCCGCCCCTGGATCCTGTTGCTCCCGCCGGTCCGGCCACAATGGGCGCTCCCCTTACGGCCGGGACCCCTATGAAACCAGCAGCAGCTCCGACCAAGGCGCCTGCGGCAAAAAAACTCCCCAAATAGCGCGGGTGGTCACCCGGTCCCCCATGAGAAGGAGCCAGTGTTATGAAGATATGGGTTGATGCGGACGCATGCCCCCAGGTGGTGAAGGCTATCCTTTTCAGGGCCGCAGACAAGCGAAGGATCCAAACCACCCTCGTGGCCAACCGGCCTATGAAGATACCGGCCTCCCTCTATATTGATTCCATGGTCGTGGCCCAGGGGTTTGATGTGGCGGACGACGAGATTGTCAAGAGGATCCAGGCGGGAGACCTTGTCGTCACTGCTGATATTCCCCTCGCGGCCCAGGTCATTGAGCGGGGAGCCCACGCTCTTGACCCCCGCGGCGAGCTATACGACACCGAGAGCATCG
>JAHJLU010000752.1 GCA_018821745.1 Myxococcota bacterium
AGCATGATTGTCACAAAGACAGCAGAATGGTAGACTCGGCGTTAATGGCCCTTCCGAGTTTTCCAGGGGCTGTCAAGGGAGGTCCCGTGAAATTCCTACTCCTGCTTGGCTGTGTGCTGCCACTCCTGGGCTGCAAGATCACCAAACTCACCTCCTCGGAGCCCGAAGTGCCATCCCTCATGGTGCCCTCTTCTCCCCGCCAGTCGCAAACCGATCAGACTCCCTCGATCACCCTCGATGGTCTTCTCACGGAGCCCCAGTGGGAGCAGAGCGCCCGAACCACTCCCTTCGTCCATCCCGGGTCCGGCGACCAGATCCCCGGCAATTTTGGCGGGAGCGCCCGCCTGTTTTGGGACAGCACCTGGCTCTACATCGCCTTTGAAGTACGCGACCCAAGCCCCACCTCCCCATTCCTCCCCGAAGCGGTGGATCCCCATATCTGGAGCCGTGCGTCCGGTGTGGAGATCATGATCCAACCGGGAGACTTCGCCGATAACAAACACTATTTTGAGGTACAGGTGGACATGAAGGGCTCCCTGTGGGACACCCACTTCTCGGACTACAACCAGCCTCGCACCAAGAAGCGGGGGCTCACCCTTTTTGGCCATCAGAGCTGGGACAGCCACACAAAAAGGGCCGTGAAGCTCACTGCTGCGGGATACACCCTGGAGATGGCCATCCCCTGGAGTGCACTTTCCTTTAAAAAACCACCGGACAGGGCCATCAACCTTCCCCCAAAATCTAAAGACATCTGGCGCCTCAACCTCTATGTGTTCCGGGACGCTCAGCGTCTGTCACGGGCCTGGTCCCCGCTCCTGGGGAAGGGCAACTTCCACCGGACCTCCCGGTTCGGCCGCGTGTCGTTCCGCTGATCACCTGATTTTTCTGCTCACCCGGGGTCTTCACCATAACCGGTGCGCCAAAAAATTACATGACGGGGATGCTCATTCATGGCGTGGACATTTTTCCCTGATATAATCCCATAATCCGCTGGCGGTTCCCGCCCTGGTGGCCCCGGCCCGTGGTCACATCAACCCTCGGCGCGGCATAGCCTGTGCCTCAATGTTCTGGAAGTGGACCCATGAAGACCCGTTTTTTTCCTGTTTTCGGTGTAATTTTTCTTCTCTCCGCGTGTCACTCCTACACCCTTGCGTCCAAATCCGAAGACGCCCGGGCGAAGATGTTCTACATTCCACAGCAGCGAGCCAATATTTACATCTACCGCAACGAGATTCTGGGTGCCGCCATTGGAATGAAGCTTATGATTGACTCGGTTCCCATCGCACAGACCGGACCCAAAACCTATGTCAAGGTGTCGGTCCTCCCCGGCCCCCACACGGTCATCTCCATTGCGGAGGACACCTCCGTGCTCCATATAAACGCCCAGGTGGGAGAGAACTACTTTGTGTGGCAGGAGGCAAAGATGGGCCTGTGGACCATACGCTCAAGGCTCCACCTCATGAACGAATTCACGGGCCGACGGGGGGTCATGCAGTGCCGCCTTATCCAAAGCAGCCAGCCCTGATGCCGTGACCGCACCGCCTCTTTCTCTTGACTTGCCAATCACCAATTTATGTCTAGAGTGTGGGTGCGACTGACACCCGCACTGTGATGACATGGAACACACGAGACTCATTTTTGCCCTCAACCTGCCCATCGCCCTGGGCTACCTCTTTCGCAAATTTCGCCTGTTCAGCGCGGCAGAGGTCGTCACCCTCCGTAAGTTCGTGGTGCAGGTCACCATCCCCTTTCTTATTTTTCGGAACCTCTACAAAGCTGATATCTCCAGCGTGAGCCAGCTTGTCCCTTCAGCTGCCGCGCTCCTGATAATGACCACCCTCTATGCGGTGGCCACGGGGCTCGTGTCGTGGCTGCTCACCCGGGATCGGAGCCTCAGAAACTCCTATATTTTCTCCACAAGTTTCGGCAATTATGCCTATCTCGGGTGGGGGGTCATGTGGGCCTTCTTCGGCGAGGCGGGATTCTCCCGCGCCCTTTTCTTCACCATCTTCTTCTGGCCCGTTTTTCTCCTGGTGGGCTTCGCGGCCATCTACCTCCTCAAAAAGAGCGAACCACAGGGGTCTCAGCGCTCCTCCCGCGTGGGATCGGTCTTGCTGAAAAACGCCTTGCCGCCGGTGCTCACCGCAACCCTGGCCCTCACGCTGAACGCACTCAAAGTACCCCTCCCCACCCTGCTCTGGGATCTCGTCGACAAATTCGGCGCCATCACCATCCCCATGATCCTCTTCACCATCGGGCTCTCCTTCTCCTTCCAGATGGACAAAAAACGCCTCGGGATCATCGCGCTGGGGACCTTCACCAGAATTATCCCGGGTATTTTGGTTGGCCTTGCGGCCATGGGACTGGTGAGCCTTCTCTTTTCCGTGGACCCCCTGACACGGAAGGTGATCGTGCTGCAGTCGGTCATGCCCACGGCGGCCACCTCCCCCTTCTTCTCGGATTTCATCGAGACCGACGCCGCCGTGATTTCAGGCATCATGGCCTTCTCCACCCTCTTCTCCCTGGCCACTATCCCCCTGTGGTTTCTTGTTATCCAGCGGTTCATGTGAGGATCTCAGTTGGGACGAATGATCCGGTCGGCCGTGGTCAGGAGCGACACGGCCTGAGCCATGTTTCCCGCCTCCCCGATGAGCAGACTGTCACGAAGGCCATGGTAATCAAGGCAGGTCCCGCAGGTGGCTATTCTGGCTCCCTTGTGCTCAAGCAGTCGCAGCGCCTCCAGCGCGTCCCCCTCCGCTGTTGTGAAAGTGATGGCGGAGTTCAAACACCCCACCATGTGGATTTCCGTGTCGGATTTGGCCAGCTCGAGCAAAAATGCAACCATGAGTTTTTTTCCCAGGGATGGATCCCCGTGTCCCATCTCATTGGAGTTCAAATACAGAAAGTTCATGCGCGCCTCCTTGTGGTCCGTTTCGGCACCAGGGGTATTCCCTGAGAATTCGTGGGCACCTAATTACACTCTCTTCTCCTGTAGTGTCAACCCCGAGTCAATGAACCGCTGGCCTGTATGAACGATTTGTCTTTTCTGGCGACACTGATGGGAGTAGGCAGGAAGGTGAAGGGATAAACCATGGGTTTGTCCGGGAGGTCCCTATGCACCACTGTTTCTGGATCAGGCAAGAACACTACGCACCAATCATCGATCAACTCCATTTGGACATCGCTCCGGGTGAGAGGGTGCGCCTGCTGGAGATCCTCACTCTCTACAACCGGATCAACGCGCTCTCCACTATCCACAACAGTGGCCGCGGGTGGCTCGGCGCGAGCTTCTCCGTCGCCGAGATCCTGACGGCACTCTATTTCGACGGGACCTTCAAGGGACCGGAGGATCCCCACAGGGATTATATTCTGCTCAGCAAGGGGCACGCCGCGGTGATGCAGTACGCCGCCATGGTGGGGAGGGGCCTCCTGGCTCCTGAAGATCTGGCCCAATACAACCGGGAAAATGGCCCCCAGGCTCACTCGGACCGCGTCACCCATGGCATAGAGACAAACACCGGATCCCTCGGCCAGACTCTCTCCAAGGCCGCCGGGCTCGCGCTGGGCGGCGCCCGCAGGGTCTTTGTCATTTTGGGCGATGGAGAGCTGCAGGAGGGGCAGAACTACGAGGCCCTCATGACGCTGCATCAGCGCCAGCTGGGGCAGGTCATTCCCATTATTGATCGGAACGGCATCCAGACCGACAGCGAGACCCGCGAAATCAAGGAAATCCCCGATCTGGGAGCCGTCCTCGGGGGCTTCGGCATGGGGGTGATTACAATAAATGGAAACCACATGGAACAGGTGCTGCCGGCGCTGAGGGAGGCCCGAAACAGCGCCAGACCCATGGTTATCATAGCTGACACCCAAAAAGCCGCGGGCATCTCCTTCATGGAGGCGAGCAGCACCCTACGCAGGGCGTTCCAGAGGCACGGCAGCACCTTGACCCGGGCGGAGTACCTGAGGGCGCTCACACAGTGGAATGCGTCTCCCTCTGCCCAGCATATCGGGGAGGAACTGACCCGGTTCATTGAACAGGCGCAGCCACGGGAAAATCCACCTGCCGCTGCCCCCGGCCCCTCCATGGGTGACGGCTTCGGGCAGCACCTCACCCAATTGGTGAAGCAGGATCCCCGGGTAGTGGTCCTCAGCGCGGATCTGGAAAAATCCTGTAAAATTACTCCCATTGCCCTCTCTTCACCGGAACGGTTCCTGGAGATGGGCATAGCTGAGCAGGACATGGTCTCTTGCGCCGGAGGACTGGCTCTCAGGGGCAAAATCCCCGTGGTCAATACCTACGCAGCCTTTTTCCGGAGGGCATTTGAGCAGATCTATGTCAACGCGACCGAGAAAACGCAGATCGTTTACGCGGGCCATTACGCCGGCCTGAGCTACAACACCGATGGAAAGACCCATCAAGCTACAGGCGATGCGGCCATGATGCGGAGTATTCCCGGCATGCACGTGCTGTTTCCCGCCTTCCTGGAGGAGATTCCCCAGATGCTCTCCTGGTACCTGGCGGAGCCCCGCGAGGCCCCCCTTTACCTGCGCCTGAGCGCAAAACCCTGCCCGCTCAATACCATCTTGGTTCCCCTCCCCTTTGAATATGGTCGTGGCGCCTTCTACCGTGACACCGGCGCAAAGATCTGCGTCCTCACCAGTGGTCCCCACATGATCCAGTATTGCGATGCGGCCATTGATACCCTCCAAAAGCAGGGTATCAACCTGGATCTCTGCCTTGTCTCCACGCTCAGGCACCTGGACCAATCGTGGTGCGCCCGATTGGCGAGCACCTATGACCACCTGGTCATTGTGGAGGAGCTCTTTGAGGCAGGGGGACTCCACGACGAGCTCTGTCACGCGCTGGCGGTCGCCTCTGACCAGGGATTGAGCAGCGGTCATCCGCGTATCTCACACCGGGCAGTGGGAGGCCTGCCCTTCTCCACCCTGGACCCCGCGGGGCTCTACAAGCACTTCCAACTGACCCCCGATCACCTGGCCCAATGGTTCCTCTCCCTCATGGATTCACCTGTCCCACGGCAGTGAAAAGCTCCCGACCGTCTTTTGTTGACCTGCGATCCGGACGGGTACACAGCCATGGGGAACAAAAGGGGGAAAACTCCCGCGGCCCCACTGGAACTTTCAGCAAAATCCCGGTAAACTGACAATCGAACCGGCCTTGAGCAGGAGTACCACCCATGGCGACAACCAGATCATCTCTCCCGATTGTTCTCACGACCCTCTTTTCCAGTGCGATGCTCATTGTGAGTATCGTGGGCTGGTACAAGCTCTCGGGGGTGAAGAAAGAACTGAGACAGTGCCGGGCCAAGTCACTCTGCACAGAAGAGGCCCCCGTGGATCCCCCCCCCAAGAAGAGCACCCGGGAGTGGCTCCCCTCGGTGGATGATGACGGTCGTCACACAAAACACCGATCCCCGAACTCCCTGGACGCGTGCCTCAAGAACCCCAAAATCCAGGGAAAAATCGAAGAGCGTGCCAAGGCCCTCGCGGGCAAACTCAGCACCATGAAACTCGAAGACTACAAGGACGAACAGAAAAGCAAACGCCTGGAGCGACACCAGAAACGGATGGACACCTTTGAGACCGGGATGGTCAACGCCGTTAACGCCTACGTCGACAAGTACAAGACCGACGAGGCAACCGCGAAGAAGCTCCATTCCATCTTTGAGGAGGGATTCAAAAAACACCGGGATCTCTTTACCAAATACCAGGACGGGACCCTCACCAGGCAGCAATACCGCCAGCAGCGCCGGACAATCCGTCAGGATGGGCAAACGGCCACGGTAACTCTCCTTGGAGAAAACGGGGCGGCGGATTTCTGGGACGTTCTCCGCACGGAGATGCAAAAAGAGTGGGAGAAAAGCCACAAGACCGAGACCACCACCAAGGAGTGACAAGGGCCAACCCTGCTTTTGTTGAATCCATGAGGCCATAGGTTGTTTGGTCAGAGTGGGCGGAGGGTCAGTCGCCTTCCACATACCCTATATCGGGGGCCGCTCCCCGGAAGGCATCGTTGATGCCGTAGAGGCGGACGCCCCGATCCCGGTTCGGGCTCTGATCGGCCGGGGAAAAATCACCACCCTGGGGATCTAAAAGCCCGGGTTCCGCGTCATGTCCGTGACACTCAAGGCCCGTCGCTTCACACCACAGGGCGACCGTATCGTACCGGATATTGTCCCACTTCACCACGGGCGCTCCGCGCGTAGTGTAGTAGTTGTTGTAATCACAGTCATTCTCCCCCACCTCCATGCTGATTTCCCAGGCATACCGGGTCCCCCGGATGATGTTGTTCCGAAACACCATGTTCTCGAAATATCCCGAGACATTGAGCCCGTTCTGATCCTCACGGTCTGTGAAGCAGGTGTTGTGATACAGGAGGACCCGACCGGAGCTGTCGTTGGAGAACTTGAACGCGCTGGCGTCGTAGTCATTGAACAGATTTCGAAGAACCCAGACGGGCCCGGCGGTGATGGGCGCCAGGGAGATCCCGTTGTGGAAGGTGCTGATCCGGTTGCCCCAGAAGCGATTGTTCACGCAGGCCCCCTCGGGCTCCAGCCCGTCGTCCGTGATATTTTCCAGCGTGTTCTCATAGACATCAACGTCGTGGGCAAGGGAGCGGTTCTGGTCATCGGAGAAGCTCCCGGTATAAATACCGTTGAAGATCTCGTGGATGGTGTTCCCGCGGATGATGGCTCCCCGGGTCCCGGCCACGGTGATGGCGGAGTTCTCATGGTCCGTCCCCTTCACCGCCTCCCA
>JAHJLU010000753.1 GCA_018821745.1 Myxococcota bacterium
GCCTCCCTCTCTCGCCATGCTTACGGGCTCGCTTTTGACATTTACGGGGTGCGCACTGCAGGGGGAAAGACCTACATGGTCGCCTCATCCTATCAGCGCGGCCTGGGCATGGGAAAAACCTGTGAAGGTCGAGCCAAGAGCCGCGGTGCACGCCTCCTGAGACAACTGGCGTGCGATCTGGATCGCAGTGGCTATTTCCGTAATATTCTCACCCCCGACTCCGACCGGGACCACCGGGATCACTTTCACATCTCCGTATACAAGCGAGGAGAGCGACGGTACAAAAAAAACCGCACGACTCTCCTTGAACCCTTCAACTATGGTAGACGATGGGTGAGGCGCCTTCCAAAAAAGCGATACCCTTCAAAGTGGAGCAGATGGCGGGTTGTAAAGCGCCGCTATAGATTAAACAGGCGCCTAATAAGGCGGCGGCTCCAGCAAAAGCGTCGAAGAGAATCAAAGAGAAAACGAAAAAAACGATAGTGTTATCCCCGCAACCTCCCGGGCTGCATAGAAGATGAGCACCCCTTTCCAGAATCGTCAATTGATGACCCACCTATTGCGTTCGGCAGAGGGTCTCGTAGAGTTCCTGATACCGGGCCACGCTGCTTGCCAGCGAGAAGTCGCGGACTATTCGTTCCCGAGCCTTTCGGGAGCGTTTTTGGGCTTTGGCGGGAGATTCCGAGAGGAGGCTGGCGATACCATCACTGGCCGGCCTGGTCCTCAGATTCCGATTCCAGAAGCTGGATCTCCAGCACGGTCTTGGAGTACCGACCACGCTCAATGCGCAGATGCCTGCCCTCCTGGACGCTCTCAAAAAGGGCGGGGGGAATCCTCACCTGCTTTCCTCCCACAATCCAATAGTATTTCCCGGCCATGCCCTTCCCGCCAACATGCTGAGACGACTCGAGCACCCCCTCCACATTTTCACGCGCGCCCGCCTCGAGGTCCATGTCAATTTTTTGCCGAAGGTACCGGACAGGGCGTATCTCAAAGACACCAAACACGCCAAATAGAAGGGCAACAGGGGAGATGAAGTAAAAAAGAAAGCTGCTGGTGCTTCCCGCGAGGAGCAACGTGAAAAGCAGGACGACGAACCCCACCATGACCATAAACCAGCCGCGGGACTCCCTGAGTCTCTCGGCGGTGAACTGATTCTCCATGGCCCCACCGAGCACCTGGACAACGTCGTCGGGCGGAGCCGGGAGCATAATTAATGACTCCTCTCCAGGAGCCCGGTTTCCAGCACGAAGTAGGTGAGTCCGAAGGTCAGCGGTGCCATGATGATGACGAACCGGAAGATCTCCTGATAGACCTTGGCCTTCTCGCCCTCCTGGATCCGGCGACCCCACTCCCCGTTGAAACCGAGGGGATTGTCACCCTTGAAAAAATCCACAAACACCCAGTAATACCCAAAGAGCGCGATCATGGAGCCGACCATGACGATGAGGGAGATTTTTAATTCGGAACTGAGTATTTCCAAGATTTTCACTGCGCACCATCCTTATTTCTTTGGAAATAACCATGGGGGTCGGGGCCCCTTTGGAGCTATGATCCGGAGCGACCCGTCCGGGATCTGCCGCCTTCACGGGAACGACCACCGCTGCGACTGTCCCTGCCTTGAGAACCACCCCTGCCCGAAGGTCTTCCTCCGCGGGGGGGTCGGGAATCTCCTCGGCCAGAGTCTCTGGAGCGACCACGGCCGCCCTCTTTCTGCGGAGAGGTTTTACTGACGACATCCTGTGGTGTCCCACACCGGAAAGCCTTCTGATATGCCTCGTTGAGGACCATGGCCAGCAGATTGATCCCCTCGGGGCTCTCTGCCAGCTTCTGTGCGTAGGGCACCAGGCGCTCCACATTTTCCTGTTCGTGCCGGGTCAGTTCGCGACCCAGCGCTTCGGTACGGGCGATAATTCGCTCACCCATGGTGGCGGCCAGCTCCTCGGGGGTAGGGAGTGTGCGCTCGTCAAAGGTGATGTCGTACTTTTTGATCACCTTGTTGAGCGCGATCTTCTCCACATCGCTCACTACACTGATGGCGGTCCCGATGGCTCCGGCCCTGCCCGTTCGCCCGCTGCGGTGGATGTAAGACTCTGGATCATCGGGAGAACCATACATGAACACGTGGGATATCTCGGGAATGTCGATTCCTCTGGCGGCGACATCCGTTGCCACGAGAATTCTGACCTCTCCCTTGCGGAGACGCTCCATGACCTTCTCACGGGCAATCTGCGAGAGATCAGAGCTTATCTGATCCACCACAAAGCCAAATTTGGCCAGAACGACGGCCACATAGTTCACTTCGTCCTTGCGATTACAAAACACAAGCGCGGAGGAAGGGTTCTCGTAGTCGATGATGGAGGCCAGAGCGCCACCCTTCTGCATCTGGGGGACCTCATAATAGATGTGGGCATTGCTGGCCACGTGGACATGGTCCCTGGAGAGGCTCAGGAGACGGGGATCTTCCATAAACTGCCACGCGAGCCCGAGGATATCCGGGGGGAAGGTAGCGGAGAACATGTAGGTGTGGACGCGGCGACCCCTGGGGAGGTAATTGCGGACCGCCTTCATGTCGGGGAGGAAACCCATGGAGAGCATGCGATCGGCCTCATCGAAGATGAGGTAGCGGATGGCCTTCAGGTTGATATTATTTTTAAGAAGATGGTCGAGGAGGCGGCCCGGTGTGGCCACAATTATCTCATACCCGTCGTTGAAGGCATCGGACTGCGTGCCATAGGCAACACCACCATAAATCGCGATACTGCGTAACCCGAAGGGGCCACCCAGCATTTCGCATTCCTGAGCCACCTGATTGGCCAGCTCCCTGGTGGGGACAAGAATCAGGGCCTGCCCGGCGCCGGCGCCGGCCTCCAGATCGTCGAGCATGGAGAGCACAAAGGCACCGGTTTTCCCGGAACCCGTCCGTGACTGAACGATGAGATCCTGTTTCGCGAGGA
>JAHJLU010000068.1 GCA_018821745.1 Myxococcota bacterium
CCGCCGGTGTCGGGAACAATGGTGTCTATATCTCTGCCACAGACATGCGGTTGTGTCATCTGGAGTCTCGTCGGGGCGGATCGTCCCATGAGTACAGGCAGAGTATGTTCGCCCGATGTATCGAACGCAGGAGAGTCTATAACCGGTCCAGTTCCCAGCGGTCTGCCAGGAGTTCAGTGTCCGGCAGACATTCGGTCAGACGACCCGTCCACAAAGCTTTCCGGTATACGCCCCGTTACAGTCACAATCGTTCAAACTATTCAAACCGTAACTCAGGCGCCCGGTCACATTATTCGAACCGGGGTAAAGGCTCGGGACGTAGCTCCTCGGCGGCCCGCTCCCATTCGCGCTCCTCGAGCAGGGGACGCGCCTCCCGCTCTTCATCACGCTCCTCGAGCAGGGGACGCGTCTCCCGCTCTTCATCACGCTCCTCCCGGTCATCGGGCCGCAGAGGTCGTCGCTAGTTTTCTGGCCTCTGCTCCCCTGCACCCAAACCCCTCTTGTATTTGAAAAACTCTATTCTTCATGCCTGGATAATTCGTTGAGAGCCGCTACCCACTCGGGAGGATTGGAGATGAGCCAGGCCGCCGAATCATCTCCCCTGTCGGTCTGGAACGCGACGTACAGAAGGGGGTAGGGGGATGCCTTTCCCATGTGGGATTTACGGATCTCCATGAGGGTGATGTCATCACAGGGGATCTCGATGATCTCCCGGGGCATGAGCAGATAAAACCACAGTTTTGACTTGGTGAGGACCAATGGACCGTTTCCCCGTACCTGTGTGGTGCCCCTGGAGGTGAGTCCGAAAAAATTGCCGCTCACTGTTGATTTCACAATTTCTTCCGTGGAAAAATATTTGCTGATGATGGCCTGGGATTTTCGCTTCATGGTCAGGATGGCCAGGGAGATGGCAATAAAGAGGACCCCGGTGACACCGAGAACAATATAGACTGCGTACATGGAGCGCTCCTTGGATGAATCCCGTTACCCGGATTTGCTGCGGATCAGGGACACCCTGGCTACCCTAACACAATCCTTGGTCCCGTACACCACCGGAAGAAGAGATGGGGACTTTCGCAGAACGAGAGTGTTCCATCGGGGGGGTGGCAAGGTGTTTGAACCTCCACGTCGTTTACACCCCTTTGGAAATGCGATAGGCTGGCTCCCATGACCGATGACCCGAAACGCCTCTTTGAGAATGCGATCTCCCGTACTGCCCGCCGATGGCTGCTGACCGGAGTGGTGTCCCTGTTCATCGGTGTCATGATGGGGTGGCTCACCTTCTACTCCATGGGAGTGCTGCCACGCTGGGCCGGGCGTCTCATGGGCAGCGTATTGATTTTCGCCGGGATACTGTTTGTCTATAAAGGGTTTCTCTATAGTTTTAATCGCCTGTGTCCGCTGCGGCGCCTCCTTTTTCATGCCCCCGACCAGGTGGTGTGGGTCTATCCTCTGCACCAGCCTCAGCAGACGGAGATAAAGGGCGACACCTTTGAGACTACTCTCATGATTGGCACCGCAAGGGGTCGCAGATATGCGGTTATCATACCCCTCTCCCGGTACACCCTCTTCTCGGACTGGATCTCGGACCGGTGTGGACCCGTGGTGGTTGGCTATTCCGCCCTTCGGGAGAAACAGTTCACCAACGATCCGTGTGGCTTGAAGTAACCTTCAGATTACCTAAAGACATGGAAAGACCGGGGAGGAAGAGGATAAGGATTTTGTCTTGAAATCTTTGCCCAGCCAGCCCTTGGCGAGGACGAGGAGGAGGGGAGAGGCCAGGGCGATGGAGCCGAAGATGAGCCACATTTTTTCCGTCTGGAGGGGACCACCTTCGGGGCAGTAGCGGGTGAGGAACCAGCCGGCATAAAAAGAGGTGATAACCTTGGTCATGAACCATGGGAACTGGGCAACGCCCATGTAGGCGCCGGTCTTGCCCTCGGGGGCGATCTCCGCGGCGTACTGGAGGAAGCGGGGCTGCCACATGGCTTCACCGATGGTCATGATGATGATGTATCCCCCCAGGGTCCAGATGTTGTTGCCGAATGCCAGCAGGAAGGCAGGCAGGGCCATTACCAGCGTTCCGAGGACCATCATGGTATAGACCTTGGCCCGCATGGTGAGGGCGGTGACGATGGGAACCAGTATAAAAATGAGCAGAGGGTTGAAGTTGACTGCCACCTCGAAGTTGGTTCCGATCCATGTTCCGTGAAAGGCACGGGAGACGAATTTGGGGATAATCAGCCAGTTATAGGCGAAGAGAGTCTGGACGGGGATGAGGGCAAAGATGAAGAAGGCAAACTTGGGGTCCGCCAGAGGGTGGTTTTTGAACCAGTTGATGATACCGCCCTGGGGCTTTGCGGGTTTGATTTCTGCAGGTTCTTCCTCTACGCCGTCTGCTTCATTTGCGGCGGCTTTTGCCTCTTTCTCCTTTTTCAAGCCGTCCAGGGCATCTTTGGTGGCTTTCTCTACCACGGCACGGGTGAGCAGGATTGTGGTGACAACCAGTCCGGCGATGGTGATGCCGGTGTAAACCCACATGGTCCCGTTGATCCCGATGCTTCTTCTGATGGGAGAAAAGAAGGAGGGCAGCCACCCACCGAGGTTCATGAGTGCGTAAAGCATGGCGTAGCCCATGGCTGCGGTTTTGGGAGTGGTAAACTGCTTGATTGCAGCGTAGGCCGCCGGCTGGTACATGCCGTATCCCAAAATAACAAAGAGGATGCCTCCCGCAGCCAGGAACATGGATGGGGACCACAACCCGCTGCCTATCCCGATATAGGGAACAACAGCCACGATGGATCGTCCGATCACCATGAGGAAGAGGGCAATGAGGATAGCCTTGCGGACCCCCCACTTGTCAGCCAGGCCGCCGAACAGGAACATGGAGAAGGTGATGCCCCACGTGAGAAAACCGACCATGTATGAGGCCCAGCTGTCATTGAGGTGCACATACTGGGAGAAGTACATGGTGAGGTATCCAAGGATGCCGAAGTAGCACATGCCCTCAAAGAGGTAGGATACATTGATTCACCACAACGCTCGGGGCGCGTGGACGAGGTCCACGAAGGGCTGGGTTAATTCCTTGAGGGGATTGGATTTCTCTTTGTCACCTGGTTGGGGAGCGCCCATGTCGTATTCTCCTGGTTCCCCGCAAAGCGGGGAACAGTTGATGTGGAAAAGCGAAACACCGGCTTTGGGAAGCCCAAAACTGTTCAGGATGATTGATACAATAGATCGTACCCGTGTGGTAGTTTTTTCTCTGTAACCACCCGGATTTGTAAGGCCACCTACCCTTGCCACGTGGGGATTAGTGCTTATCTGTGTAATAACCTCAGCCTCCATGGGGGGGCGTGGGTAACGGGCTCATAAGGAGCAAAATGCCGAAGAAGAATTCTCTGATCTCCTATTTCGGGGTGGCCTCCCTGGTTGTCACCTTCGCCCTCATGTGTATCGCCCAGCTTTGGTACACCATGTTCCTGCTTTTCGGGTTCGCCCTTCTGGTTGTGCTCATGCAGGGCAAGAACACCTACTGTGCCCATTACTGTCCCCTGGGAACCCTCCAGGACGTCATGGGGGAAAAGAGTCAGCGTGTCCGTGCCTTCCGTGGTGTCCGCTGGTTGAAATTCCTTCTCATTCCCGTCTTTTGGGCCGCTGTTATTTACACAACCTACCGGTTCAGGAGTCATGGCGCGCAGCTGTGGGTGTGGATGCTCAGGATTATGGTCTCCATGTTTTTCCTGGCCATGGTGCTGCAGGAGTTGCTGGGAAAGCGGTTTTTCTGTGTTCATCTGTGTCCCCTGCGTCACCCCGTTCTGGAGCCGGCTCGAAGAGCCAGAAATTGTGCGGTCAAAGGGTGTGGCGGATCCGGGAACGACTCGTCCCGGTAAGGTATGTGCCGGAGGGGGCAGTTCAGTCCAGTGGTTTGCCGCAGTGCCTGCAGAATGATCCCCGGGAGGGGGAGCGGCCGGTTTGGGCCCGGTGGAGGCGAATTTCCTCCGTGAATCCCGAGGCCAGAATTCCAGTGGGGAGGGCGAACAGTCCAATCCCCAGAATGGAGATGAAAGAGCCCAGTACCTTGCCCAGTATCGTGGCGGGAATGACATCCCCGTATCCCACTGTGGTGAGCGTAGAGACGGCCCACCACATTGTCTGGGGAATATTGCGGAAATGGTTGGGCTGCACGGAGTTCTCCACGTAAAACATCACGCTGGCGGAGATAATAATCATAAAGATCATGATGAAGACCACGATGAGCAGCTCTTCTTTTTGGTTCCGGAACACTCTCCCCAGCAGGTGCATGGCCTTTGAGTAGCGTCCAAGCTTGAAGATCCGGAAAATCCTGAAGAGGCGGAACACCCTGATGATTCGCATGTCGAACCCAACAATCATTGGGAGGTAAAATGGTAATATTGCTATGAGATCAATGAGAATAAGGGGAGTAAAGGCGTAGCGAAGACGACCCGTGACCGGGTGGCGATAGAGGGGATTCTCCGGGGCGGCCCAGATCCTGATCAGGTACTCCACCGTGAAAATAATAACGGAGAAAAATTCAAAATATACATAAAACTTATGAGGTTTAACTGTCTCAAAGATGACCGCGAGGATATTGCTCACGATGAGGATCAGCATGAAGAGGTCAAACACCTTGGATGAGAGATCCCCCTTCTCCGCCGGTTCGATGATCCGGTACATTTTTTTTCGAATCAAAGACATGGTCACCTCCTCAATTTGGGAAAGGAGCCCCATCTTATTGTGTTGTTTCCACCGTGTCAACTTGTTAAACCCTTAATAACAGCAAACTATTTTCTGAAATGGGTAATTTGGTGCCCACGGAAAAGGTCGCATTTCTGCACCCTTTGTTTTCTGTCAGGGTCGCATTTTTACACCTGTTTTTCTTTGAAAAAAACACCCCATTGGTGATATTGTGCTGAAAAATGAAGGCTGGTCCTCGGACCGCAACCTATGGGAGGAATCATCGCATGACACTCATTCTTAACCGGGACGACGTAATTTCCGTACTGACCATGGCCGATGCAATTGAGGCCGTGGAGGCTGCTTTTGCCGAGCTTGCCAGGGGGACGGCGGTGCTTCCCCTGCGAAACGCCATCACTCCACCCGATGGCCTCGCCCTGTATATGCCCGCATATCTTAAGGAAATGGGAGCCCTGGCCTGTAAGGTTGTAACAGTTTATAAAAATAATCCACGGGACTTCGACATGCCCACCACCATCGGCAAGGTGCTGCTCCAGGACCCGAGGACCGGTGATGTGATCTGCATTATGGATGGCGGGTATCTCACGGCTGTGCGCACAGGCGCTGTCAGTGGTGTGGCCACCCGCTACCTGGCGAAGAATGAAAAGGCCATGTGTGTTGGTGTTTTCGGCGCTGGGGTGCAGGCAAAAATGCAGCTGTGGGCCATGTGTGAGGTCCGCGATATTATCAAGGCCTATGTCCACGATATTTCTGAAGAAGCGGCAGATGCTTTTGTGCGTGAGATGGGTGAAAAATTGAGTATCGAGGTGGTCCGGGCGTCATCCGGGCAGGAGATTCTGGAGCAGTGCTCCATTATCTGCACCGCCACCTCCTCTGCGATCCCGCTGTTCAATGGAGAGCTGCTCAGGGAGGGGACACACATCAACGGCATAGGCAGCCACACTCCAGGGGCCCGTGAACTCGATACCGCCACCATCCAGCGGTCCCTCTTTGTTGGGGACAGCAGGGAAGCCTGCTTGAAGGAGGCGGGTGATATCATTATCCCCATTGCCGAAGGAAGCGTCAATGATGACCACATTTTTGCCGAGCTCGGGGAGGTCATTGTCGGGCAAAAGGCGGGACGTGTAGCTTCCAGTCAGATCACCCTCTTTAAATCCAACGGGCTGGCTATCCAGGATGCCGCTACTGCTAAAATAATTTATAATATGGCGGTTAAAAAGGGCATCGGGACGCAGATACGCATCTAAGAAATTTCATCATGGGATCAGCATGCGGGAAAAGTGTTCCTGCTTTGACGGGGGAATCTTGTGGCTGGAGAAGTAGGCGTTGGCGAGGCTGTCAAACGTTGCGCCCTGATCACCGCCAACTGTACGGCCCAGTTTGTGGTTGACAGCGGCGGCGTAGAACATCATCTCCATGGAGAGAAGGGAGTCTCTGGTGGATTGAAGCAAGGTGATGGCCTCCTCTTCATGTCCGGTCATGAGCCAGGAGTGGGCCGCAATAATATTGCCCAGGGCCCGCGGCCAGTCAAGCTTTCCCCCCGTAAGTAGCCTGCTGTCCTTTAATGCTCTGGCGATGTGACTCTTTCTTGTGGAGCCGGTGCTGGCTTTGGCCCTGGCGAGAGAGACGCGAGCCCGCAGATAGAGTGCCTCATTCCTGATGGAAGGGAGGAGGAGCAGGTGGGATTTTTTCAGTGGCCCCCAGTTCTCCTCCAGGTGATGGATGGCCCGCTCTTCCTCCATGGTGTAGAAGTCAATGAGCAGGTGGGACAGGAGGTGCCAGTAATGCTGGAGGTGAAACTTTGACGCTGTCCAGTTGGTGATGACCCAGTCTGCTGCGTCCCGCGCCTTGTCCGGTCCCTTCTCCTTGATAAACACAATGGTGTTGAGGCCGAGAATGTTTCCGGAGGCTGCGAGCATATCGCCCCGATCCATGGCGTCGTGCAGGTTTGGTCTGGTGAGCTGCTCCATGGTGGTGAGATCACCCAGGTAAAAATTGGCCCACAGGAGCAAAAAATGGAGGGTGGATGATTCCCAGTAGTTGGAGTTGGTGGGGCTGAAGGTGGCTATGCCCTCCCGGGCCCTGTCGAGGGCCTCATGCCACTGACCTTTCATGAATGACTGATAGGCCTGCGCTCCAAAGAGCCAGCCTTCGGAGGTGGGCATCACAACCTCTCTTCGAAGATCCTCAATTGCCTGGAGAATTTTTTTCTGGTAGGCGCTGTCCCAGTGGCCCGAGGCGGCCACAAAGTTGGCTTCCCGGTAGAGCGCCTTGAGGACTCTTTGGGGTTCACCCACCTTGAGGGCTTCTCGTATCCATCGTGTGGAGAGCTGGGCCCCCAGGAGATAATCGGCGAGCCCCATACCGTCGGCCAGGGAGTTGAAAATGTCGAGACGCTCCAGGGTCTCGCGGGATAACTGGCTCTCGTCCCGGCGTTTGAAGGAGAGGCCGCGGAGCCGGAGCCGGAATCGATGCCACACCAGAGAGATGAGGGTGGGCCAGCCCTGCCGGGGCAGATGAACATGGA
>JAHJLU010000069.1 GCA_018821745.1 Myxococcota bacterium
ACATTGTGCAGCCCGGGAATGATAATCTGCCGCGCCTCAAGGGTGATGGGGAAGCCATCGAAGACGAGGGTGTTGCCCTCGAGCCGGTAGTGCGCTCCGGGGTTTCCCGCCGCCGAGAAATAGCGGACCTCGCAGGTGAGCTCGGGGGCCATGGCCACCACCAGTGGATCGTCGAGATTGAGCAGGGCGAACCCGTCCGACGGGATGCTGGTAAAAATGTTCCGCTTGGCCGCCACATACTCATCAAAAGTAGCGTAACGGTCCAGATGGTCCTCTGTGAGGTTCAGCAGCGCGGCCACTTTGGGTCTCAGGGAGGTGATGGTCTCCAGCTGGAAGCTTGACAGCTCCAGGGAGATGAGGCCCTCCTGTGACGCTGCGGGGGTGAAGAGCGCGTTGGAGAGGGGATCTCCCAGATTTCCCCCGGTGAAGACCGGTCTGCCGGAAGTCTTCAAGAGCTCTCCCAACAGCGAGACAGTTGTGGATTTGCCGTTGGTCCCTGTCACCGCGCCGATGGGGGCGGTGATGAAGCGCAGGGCAAACTCGACCTCCCCGATGATCTCCACTCCCCGGGACCGTGCCGTCTCCAGCACATCTATTGGGGGTACACCGGGGCTGACGATGATCATATCGCAGGTGGTGAGCAGCTCCTCGGGGTGGGAACCGAAGAGGGTTGCCACGCCATCGGGAAGGCCATTGATTGGTTTGTTATTGATATCGTTGATGGTTACAAAGGCTCCCAGACCGTGGGCCACCCTGGCGGCGGCGATCCCGGAGAGGCCCGCTCCAAGAACAACGATTTTCTTGTTTTTTATAGTGTAGTTGGTTGAGTTCATAGGCGATTTTTACCCTATTTACATTTTTTGGTAAAGGTATAACGTATAACGGCTCCCCGGGGCTTGTCGTTTTCTCTCTATCATGAGCGCGCCCTGCCGCCGTGGTGTATGCGGAACCTTCCAGTTCCACACATAAGGTTATTCATGCGTTTACAGAAACTGATCATCCACGGCTTCAAATCTTTCTTCAACAGGACAGTGCTCTCCTTCGACGAGGACATTACCTGTATTGTGGGGCCCAACGGCTGCGGGAAGTCCAATGTGGTGGATGCCATCAAGTGGGCACTGGGAGAGCAGTCTGCAAAAGCGCTGCGTGGCAAGGGGATGGATGACGTCATCTTCGCCGGTTCGGAGAAACGTCCCCCCATGGGGATGTCCGAGGTGACCCTCGTCTTTGAGCGGGACATCAACGAGCCGCCGCCGGTCCCCTGGCTGGATTTCCCCGAGATAAAGGTCGGCAGGATCCTTCACCGGGACGGCACCTCGGAGTACCGCCTCCAGAATCTTCCCTGCCGCCTCAAGGATATCGTCGATGTATTCCTGGGGACCGGGCTGGGGGCCCGCACCTACTCCATAATAGAGCAGGGAAAGATCTCCTCCCTCATCGCCTCGCGCCCCGACGAGCGCCGCGCGCTCTTCGAAGAGGCCGCGAAGATTTCCCGCTACAAGAGCCGCCGTCGGGAGGCGGCCCGTCGCCTCACGGAGAGCACCCATAACCTGGACCGCATCGAAGACATGATCCGGGAGCTGGGGCGCAGGGTCAACACCCTCAAACGGCAAAAGGAAGCGGCGGAACAATATGAGTCCCTCCTGACCCGCCTCAACGAGCTGGAGATGTGGCGGCTCCTGGATCAGCATCAACAACTGACTGCACAGGTGGAACAGCACCGCAAACGTGCGGTTGAGCTGCGGACAATGCTTGAGGGCGCCCGGGTCAACGAACAGGCCGAGAAAAACAAGGTGGAGGTCCTCTCCCTGAAGAAGCAGGAAGCTGATATCACCTACAGAGACGGTGTTCAGCAATATGTGGGGCTTGAGAAGGGTGTTTCCTCACAGGAGTCGGTGATCAAGATCGCCGAAAACGAGATCCGCCATGAGGAAGAAACTGCGGAGCGGACAAAAAAAGAGCTGGGTGAACTGGCGGAACGAAAAAAGCGGAAAGAGCTGCTGGTTGACCAGTCCAGGGAGAAAAGTGAGCACCTCAAGGCCGTGGTGAAAATCAAAAAGGAGGAACTCACTCTCCTGGAGATCCGCTACACGACCGTCAAGAACGATAAACTTGAGGGTGAGGGGAAACTCAACGAGATCAAGAAGAAGCTCTTCACCTTTGAGAAGGAAAAGGCCCAGATAGAGGCTCAGGAGGCCTCCTCTCAACTGAGGCTCAAGAGCGTTGAGGAGGGGATCGCCCAGTGCCGTGCCCGTGAGGTGGAGCTGGGAGAGGAACTCACAGCCGCCGTGACCTCCCGGGACACCTGTCTCGCCGATCAGGGAGGACTGAAGGAAAAGATCGCGGCACTGAATACGGAGATTTCGGCAACCGACGAGAAGATCGCGGCCCTCTCCCGTGAGCGGGAAGTGCTCCTCGGGCAGCACCTCGGCATCAAGGAGCGTGTCAGCAGGCTCTCGGGGGAGCTCGGGTATGTCCGTGAGATGATCGCCCGTCGTGAGGATCTGAGCGAGGGGAACAAGCGCTTTCTCGAGGCCCTGGAGAAGAAGAACCTGCTGGTGGAGACCGCGGGCATTATGGTGGAGAGACTCAAACCCCATGACGACTGGCGTATCGCCGGGGAGGCCCTCTTTACGGGGATGCTCGGCTATGTGCTCACAGCGGATCGGGAGATGGCCCTGCGTCTCATTGATATGGCCAAAACCCTCAAGGTTTCCACAGGGCTGTGTATCACCAAAGAGGGCTTCACACCCCGGGGAACTGTGCCACTGGAAGACGCGGTCCCGGCCAGGGAGTGTTTCGAGGAGCTGGATCCCCAGCTCGAAGTGCTCCTTGACGGGTGGTATTTTACCCCGGATCTTCCGGCCGCCCTTGCGCTGGCAGAGACCCTGCCCCTCCACGGCGGATGTGTCACCAGCGACGGGATAGTGGTATCCGCCCGGGGCCCTGTACTGGTTCCCGGCAAAAAAGCCGCTTCGGGGTTTGCGTTTCGAAAAAAACTGGAGCTCCTTGAGGGCGAGAATGCCACTCTGAAAAAAGAAGACGACGCCATGGCCTCGAAGATCCGGGGAATCGAGGAGGCGGATCAGGGTGTCAAAAAAGAACGGAACCTTCACACGAGCGCCCGGGCTGAACTGGAGAAAGCACTGTCTCAGGCGAATGAGGCGTGGAACAAGGCCGAGACTTCCGTGAAGGTTCTGGGAAACAGTCGCCAGTTGAACGGGGAGCGTCTCTCACAACTGCTCAAGGAGCTGGATACTCTCAAGGGAGCGTCGGGAAGCAAGGGGCTGAAAACCCTCAACGAACACATCAGCACGCTCCAGACAACCCTGTGGCAGACAGAGGATCGGCTGACGCTGCACAACGAGGCGTTTTTGAATGTCCACGAGGAGCTTGGAGATCTCAAGGTCGCCGTACAGACATGGGAGACCAAGCTTCTCGCCGAGGATGCACAGGTTGAGCGTTTGCGCAGCGAGATCCGCGAGGTCGACGACCAGTCCCGCCTCATTACCGAGGCCCGTGGTCATTCCGCGGAGCGGATAAAGGTCCTCAACGAACAGCTCGTTACCGCAAGGGAGCGTGGAAAAGTTCTCGCGGTTGAGCTGGCTGGCCACAAAAAGATCCACGACGAGCTGGGGAAACAGCTCTCGCTGATCTCCGAGGAGCTGGAGAAGCAAAAGCAGGTCCTCCGGGAGAAGTCTGACGCCGCCGCCCGCATCGGTTCGGAGCTGGGTTCACTCAAGCTGGAGCTCTCAAGGCTCGAGGGTAACCGCGGGTATGTTGAGCGTGAATATGAAGAGAAGTTTGGCGTTGGGGTTGCTTCGGGATCCTCTCTCCTTGAGGAACTCGGCTCCTTCTCAAGAGAGGCCGAGACGGAGCGGTTGAGACTCCGTGATCGCGCCAATGTTCAAAAGAGTGATTACAACCCGGCCGCCATCAGGGAATACAACGAGGTCTTTGAGAAGCACGCCTATCTGGTGGAGCAGAAGAGTGATCTGGTGGTGGCGGTGAAAAATCTTGAGAAGGCCATCGCGCTCATAACCCAGACTACCCGCAAGCGGTTTTTGGCCGCCTTTAACGATATCTCCGACAAGTTCTCCAAGCTCTTCCCCACCCTGTTCAACGGGGGCAGCGCCTCTCTGGTGCTCGAAGAGGGTGACCCCCTGGAGGCCGGAGTGGAGATCATCGCCCAGCCCCCGGGGAAAAAGCTGCAGTCCATGGAGCTGCTGTCGGGTGGTGAAAAGGCAATGACCGCCATCGCATTGATTTTTTCCATGTTTTTGTACAGCCCCAGCCCATTCTGTATCCTGGACGAGGTGGACGCGCCGCTGGATGAAGCCAACGTTGAGAAATACAACGAGCTCCTGCGCAAAATGAGCGAGCGAACACAGTTCATCATTGTCACCCACAACCGCCTCACCATGGAGGCGGCCGACAGACTCTACGGTGTGACCATGGAGGAGCGGGGCGTCTCCCGTGCCATCTCACTGGATGTAGAACAGCTCGAGGACTTCGGGTGACCCTCCCATGATGACTCTGGAGCAGCTTCGAACCCAACTGTGGCCACAGATGGCAGCCTCACTGGAGCCATACCTCCTCGCGCTGGGTGAAGACGATACGCTCCTCACCCGGATGACACGATACCAGCTGGATGTGACGGGGAAGCGCGTCAGGCCCGTGCTGAGTTATGTGTCGGCCATGGATGCGGGCGCTTCCTGTGAGGCAGCGCTGGCCATGGGGGCTATCGTGGAAGTCATTCACAATGCCTCCCTGGTGCATGACGATATTCAGGACGGAGATCAGTTCAGGCGTGGCAGGGAGGCCGTTTGGAAAGCCTTCAGTCCGCGACAGGCCATTAATCTCGGTGATATGCTCATGACCCTGGCCCTCTCCGTCGCGCTGGATATGCCCCTAGAACCTCTCCCCCGAATCCATGTCATGCAGTTGACGGTGCGGGCCATCGGGGATCTGGTGAGGGGCCAGGTGCGGGACATCGACACCGAGGGGACCATGGTCTCCATGGAGGAGTATCGGGCTATTGCCTCGGGCAAGACCGGCGCACTGTTTCGGCTGGCCCTGGTGGGCGGTGGACTGCTCGGTCAGGGAGGGGATGAACAACCACCTGCCCTTGGGCACCTTGAGAACCTGGGGACGGATCTGGGTGTGCTGTTCCAGATGCGGGACGATTGCATCGAGGTTCTGGGACAGAAAGACGGGCGCCAATTCTCCTCCGAGCTGCGTTCACAAAAGGCTTCACTGATCAACGCCGTGGCCGGGGGGATTCTCACCGCGGCTGATCAGCACACCTACTCGCTGCTGCTGAGTACACTCAATGAGTCACCAAATTCCCGCAGGGACCTTGTGGAATTTCTTCGGTCCCGGGGGGTTCTTTCCGAGGCGCTCAATATTCTTCGTGCGTGGCGGCTTCGAGTTGAGGCGAGCCCGGCTCTCGCTCCCGGGGGCCAGTTGAAGCCGGTGCTGCTCACGATCACCGCCTCCCTGTGTGATGATCTGCAAAAGGATTTTCCATGACCGGTAAATCCCTCTCCAGGGGCGGTGCCCTCTTCGCAGGGTCCCGCTTTCCATTCTCCACGGCCTCGGTGCTTCCCGGTTTGCTGGCGCTGGCATGGCACTGGGCGCATTTCGGCGCTCCTCCCCTCGTCCACTCGGTGCTGGCCCTGGGGGGAATCCTCTGGCTCCATCTGGGCGCCAACACCCTCAATGATTACTTTGACTGGGATCAGAGCGACCGGATCAATCGCTTCGCCAATAAATTCTCCGGTGGAAGCCGTCGATTCAGCCACGGAATTCTGTCACGCCAGGCATTCCTGTTCATGGCCATTGCTTTTTTCAGCCTGGCTCTGGCCAGCGGGGTCGTGCTCATTTTCCTGGATCGCCCCATGGTGCTGCTTATCGGCGGCTTGGGAGCGGCGGTGGGGATTCTCTACTCCACCACCCCCTTCTCCTTTGTCTCCCGGGGTCTCGGGGAGCTCCTCATTTTCTTTGCTTTCGGGCCTCTCATCACCTGGGGCATGGGCTATGTCTTTTCCGCCAGCTTCTCGTGGGAATATTTCCTCATGGGGATCCCCAACGGGTTTGCTGTTACCGCTATTCTGTGGATAAACGAGTTCCCGGATTTTGAGGCGGACTCGAAAAGCGGGAAGCGCAACCTGGTGGTTCGGCTGGGCCTCAAGAACGCGCGGGTGGGCTATATTCTGCTCATCCTCGGGTTTTTCCTCTCGGTGGTTACCCTGTCCATCATGGGGGTGTTCCCCCGGTGGTCCCTGGTGGCGTTGCTTCTGTTGCCCCTGGCCGGACTTCTCTCTGTGCGTCTGTGGCGTGGATATACAGAGCCACAGAGGATACTGCCCGTGCAGGGTGGTACCATCATTTTTCAGGCGCTCTCCTCAGTCATCCTCATCGCCTCTGTGTGGCGCCTCCATTGATAAAATAAAAAACACGCTTACCGGTTGATTTGATTATTGAAAATATGTTTGGTTTTCTGTGGGGATAGGATACAGTCAGGATATGGCAGGCATTTTGTAATACTTTGGGCTGGCAGCAGCCCAAGAGCATTGGAATGGTGCCGTCAGCCAGGATGCGAAAGAAATGAAACTGCTGCACATCGACCTCGCCAACGATTTCGCTTTTGGACGCCGGCTTGCATTGCTTGTGGCCAAGTGTTCCCGCGGAGTCTCGTTGCAGCGGGCCACCCTCGCGGACTATATCCCCTCGCTCCGTGACACCCATGTGGGGGCGGCGCTGATCAATAACGACGAATACAACGAGACGCTCATCAACGTCTGCCGTTCCATTATCCGGCAGGCTCCCCACCTCCCCATCATTTTCAGCCACTCCAGGGGAGTCCTCGGGGAGACTCAGCGGGAGACTGCCAGGCAGCACGGGGTTGTCCGAATATTCCCCTATGAATATTACCTGAGCGAGACCGATGTGCGGAAGATCCTCAAAGAGGTTATTCAGCATGGGGTGCGTAAAACACTCAGCGGCGCAGCGCTGGGTCAGGTGCTGCGTGTCCTCTCCGGTAACAAGGAGTCCGCAAGGCTTTCAGTAGAGAATGCTGCAGGTGATCGAGCCTGGGTCTATCTGGCCCAGGGGTCGATCTGTCACGCCCAGCTTAATCCGGGAACGGGAGGCGATTCCGTTGCAGGACACGATGTCATCCGTCAACTTGTCTCCTGGGAGGGGGAGGTCTCCTCCATGCTCCTGCCCCGTCCACTGTTCCCCGCCAGATGCAACATCGACATCAGTAACGGGGCTCTCTTTGACCTTCTCGGACCACCTACCAACGAGCGCGGGCCATTTGGCGGTGACAGCAGTTTTCATCAGCAACTCAGCGGTATCGCTCAGACGGGTACCTTTCATACGGTTGGTTCGGATCCGGCCCGGTCTGGGCACGGCGCGTCGCTGGCCTCGAAAATAAAGGAGGTGCTGAAACAATCCCAGGGCCCAATGGGACCCGCTCTCCAAAGAGAGCTGCTGCCAAAGGTCGCCGCCATTGGTTCCTCCCTGGGGCTTGGGGAAGTTCTTGCCCTGGAGATTCAAGGAGATCTGGGAACCCGGTTCCACGCTGTCATTGGGGCTATTGGCACCGATGACCGTGGGAGCAAGGGAAGTGGCAGGAAAAAAAACGATGATTGAGAAGGCTTTCCTGGAACTGACCAGGCTCGAAGGTGTCATCGGGGGGGTTCTCTTCACACAGAAGGGAGAGATTCTTCTCATGCAGCTCCCCTCCATCTTCTCGTTTGATATTGTCATGGAGGCTGTCCAGGGGAGCCTCGATGTTTTTTCCGTCGGGGAGGGGGAGGGCGCCATATCCCATCTGACAGCCCACTACGAATTTGGCCGGCTGCATCTGAAAAAAATGGGGAATGTAAGGGCGCTTCTTATTACGATTCAATCACTTGAGTGCGATCTCGTGGAGATCGGATTCAACCTCTTGGCGGCGTGTCTTAACGATGCGACCGAGTCCTGAAAAAAAAACTTGTATCAAAGGACCGCTTGGGGGAAAAGGAAGCGCGTACAGAGATCTGTATAATCTTCTTGCCCGCATCCCCTTTGGGTGCATATGGAGAATGTATATGTTGAGAAGCTCGCTTATTATGATAGTCGCTGTTTGCAGCATGCTTGTCTCCTTCCCGGCCATGGCCCAGGAGGGAACGAAACCCACTTCCGACGCCACCGCAACTGGAACAACGCCCAAGGCTGTTGAACCCGCGCCCGCAGTCGCAAAAACGGAACCGGTCGCCAAACCAGTAGCTGTTGCTCCTGCTGCCCCTGAGAAGAAACCGGCAGCGACCGCTCCTGTGAAGAACTCGGGTGAAGTGGCTGTGAAAAAAGCGACCCCCGCCTCCGGCTGGAAAGTCATCATCGGCGGGTTCGTCCGCGGAGATATTTCCTACAACTCAGGCGCCGTATTCGGCATTGAGTCTCCTCTTTTCGCGCTGGCAGAGGGTGCCTCCGCCGACGCCCAGGACAAGGGGCTCGACTTCTCAGCCCGCCTCACCCGTATCTCCCTGAACGCCCTGGCACCAAAGTGGAACGGCTGGCAGGCCCGCGGCTATGTGGAGACTGACTTCTTCGGGCAGTTCCCCAACTCCGGAACCAACGCCAGGCAGTCCATGCTCCGCATGCGCCTCGCCTATGTGGAGCTCGCTAAAAAGTACACAACCATCCGCCTCGGTAACGACTGGATGGTAGCTGCACCGCAGTTCTCCTCATGCCTTGAGCCCTTCAATATGTGGGGACAGGGCAATATCTGGATGCGCGTTCCCCAGCTCAGCGTCCGCAACCGGATCCCCATGGGCAAAATGTTCCGTGGAGAGCTGGACTTCGCCGTGGGCCACAACATGGGCAACGACGGCAAGAACGATTCCAACGCCGACCAGCTCCTTATGAGAGGCATGGGCGAGAACAGCGGGCTCCCCATGGTGCAGGCCCGTATCGGTGCCGGCTTCAAAATTGGTGATGCAGCCTGGTCCACCATCGGATTCTCCTACTCCTGGCAGCAGCTCAAGGTCTCCGGTACCGCCGACGCCACAACCCTCTTTGATGGCACTGATGAAGAGAAGGTGACATCTTCCTTCTTCGCCGTCGACACCCAGATCCACGCCAAGGTTGGTACCTCAACCGTCAGCCTCACCGGGGAATTCTACCAGGGTCAGGCCACCGCAGCATACTGGGGCGGGATTTTACGGCCCGTGACCTTCGATAACAATACGCTCACGGTTAAAGTGCCCGAGTCCCGAGGTTTCTTTGCGGATCTCAAGGTGAAAACTGCGCTGGGTCTCACGATTTTCGCCGGCTACGGAAATGACAAGATCACCAACGACGACGAATATTCCGGCGCCGGAAGCCCCATAAACAACACTTTCATGTACGGCGGGGTCACCTACGCCCTGGGTTGCAAGAAAAAGCCCATGGCAGTCCTGGGTCTCTCCTACGGCAACCTCAAGACCGAATTCAAAGGCGGCGCCGAGGGCAGCGCCCACCTCGTTCACGCCATGATGATGATCCCCTTCTAGATCTCAAAAGCCCCCCACGAACACTACACAACCTGTTGACACTTAATTATTATTGGGGATTCCGTCGCTGTTCCCGTGGAACTCGCAGTGGCGGAAGAAGGTGCGGAGCAGCTTGAAGGCCCGTTTGTACTTGCCCTCGTTTTTCTCGGGGACGAACTGGAGCCCGACCTTGTAAGAACCTGGGCCAAGCTGTTTTACCCACACGACCCGCGAGGCGACTTTGATGGTCTGGCTGGTGGAGGGGACAATAAAGCGGACGAAAACCATGGCGCCCGCTGTGGGGGGTACGGCGCCGAAAAACTGGCTGCCACCAATTGCCAGGTCTTTGATTTCGCAGGGATGCCACAGGTCCGGGTTTTTGTAGGACCAGGCCCCGCTGATGGAGACAGGGTAGCGATCAAAGGTTCGCTTTGTATTCCACTCTGCCTCGTTGTCTGTAAGAAAATGTATGAAATCTATCTTTTGAGCCTGGAAAGGCAGCACCTTTACCCAGACCCGCTTCAGGTTTGCTTTGGTGGAGCCGACCCGAAGAACTTCCACTCTGAAGTGTTCCCGAACCATATATGAACTGAAGAAAATCTCGATGATGATCTGCTCGCCCTTGATGAATTCGCCTTTGGTCGCAAAATCATAGATGAATCGATCGCTGGCGAAGCTTCTGAAGAACTCTTCAGTGTTGTTCAGAATAATGGTGTGGATTCGCATGGCGCTCCCGGGGTTACAAGGATCATTGTAGTCATGAATTGAAAAAATGGAATGGAAAAATATAACTATGCTAGAAAAATTTACCCATACAAGAAAAAGGCACTTGATAACACAAGGGAAATATTGTGAAGGGCGTTACAAAATATTTAATGATTTCCACTACAGTTGGAAAAAATTGGTCATGAACGCGAGGATCTGCGGGCGAAAGAAGAGGAATTCCAGTGCCGCGAGGGAGAGGAAGGGGCCAAAGGGGATGGGTTTTAGTCTCCAGGTTTTGTCCCGGGTGGAGAGAAACTCCTCATACTCACCGTCATCGGTGATGCCGAAGTAGGGTTTCGGGTTGGGCCACGTCAGCCGAAACACTGCGGCTGCGCCGGTGAAGAGGATCCCCTGGACCGAAGCAAGAAATATCACAGGGGCCAGCGCCATGGGGCCGAGCCACACACCGATGGCTCCCAGCAGCTTGGCGTCACCCAGGCCAAGACCCTCGGCCTTCCTGATAATCCGGTAAATGTGGGTGGTCGCGAAGAAGATCCCGTATCCCGCCACCAGCCCGGCGAGGGTCTCGGTGAGGGAGAGGATTGAGAGTGCCCAGGTGATGGGTACACCAAGGAAAATAGCCGGGATTACCAGCACATCGGGGACGATGAAGGTGTCCCAGTCTATGAAAGAGATGATAATCAGGAGCAGGATAAAGGCGAACGTGGAAAGAAATACCAGAAGCGTCGACCCGGTGACGGTGCCCGTGTACAGCGGGGAGAGCAGGTACGCCGCCAGGGTGAGGAGGGCGGTGAGGGCTTCGATCACGGCGTAGCGCGGAGAAAACGAGGCATTGCAATGCCTGCATCGCCCTCGCAAAAAGAGATAAGAGAGGATGGGGATGTTGTCAATGGCGCCAAGGGGGTGGGAACAGCTGCCACACCGGGAGCCGGGCCAGACCACTGAGAGTCCGGCGGGCAGTCGATAGATCACCACGTTGGCGAAGCTGCCCCAGATGGCACCCCATAAAAATGCAAAAATTGGTCCCACGGGAGGGATGAGGAGTGGTGAGAAATCCATCTACTCGAGAAGTTTGCCGGCGATGGTGACCGTCCGCTCGGGCGCGCGGGTGCTGAGAGCCTTGTAAACCTGAACAGGCTTGGCTTTACCCTTGACCGCAACAGGGTCCATTGTCTCGGTGTGGAAATAACGGGCGCATGCTCCCCAGGTGTTTTCTCCGATAATAACCTCCCCGGGTTTGGCCAGGGAGCAGAGCCGGGAGGCGAGATTCACTGCGTCACCCACCACGGTATACTGGAGCGTTTTTGAGGAGCCGAGAGCGCCGCAGACGA
>JAHJLU010000754.1 GCA_018821745.1 Myxococcota bacterium
ATCCTTACCTGCGATGAAAACTGCAACTACGATTATTCGGCGTGTACCGTGTGTGGTGATGGTTCTCTCGAAACAGGGGAGGAGTGCGAGGCCGGGCAGCTGGGATCCAGCACCTGTGAGACCCTCGGGTACTATGGTGGGGCTCTCTCCTGTGATGGCGCAACCTGCACATTCAACACGGGCCAGTGCGAAACCTACGGCTGGTGTGGAGACGGGGATATCCAGGCCATGTACGGAGAAGAGTGCGAAGGTGCCAACCTCAACGGGAAAACTCTTTGTTCCGAGTTAACGGGAATGTATGACAACGGCGGAACATTGCTGTGTGCCTCACAGTGCCGCTACGACACCACGAATTGCGAGTATTGCGGTGACGGGGTGATTCAGCCCGGCTTCGGCGAGGAGTGTGACGGAACAAACGTGGGCACTCATTCCTGCCTGTTTGGGGGCACTCTGGGCTGCTCCACTGCCTGTGACCTCGACGGGGATTCATGCGATGACCCTCCGTATGAAATGATAACTGTCGGAGACAATCACACCTGTGGGCTGATCCAGGGCGGCGCTTACTGCTGGGGGTATAACTATGCGGGCCAACTGGGGGATGGTACCACTATTGATCGCACAACCCCAACGGCCGTATTGGGTGGATTGAGTTTTTCAAGCATTGCTGCCGGGTATGCTCACACCTGTGGTCTGACAAGCCAGGGCAGCGCCTACTGCTGGGGGTATAACTACAGGCGCCAGCTGGGTGACGGGACCAGTGTTGACCGACCAACCCCGACGGCCGTATCTGGTGGATTGAGTTTTTCCATGATTGCTGCCGGGTATGCTCACACCTGTGGTCTGACAAGCCAGGGTACGGCTTATTGCTGGGGGCAAAACGTTTATGGCCAACTGGGTGATGGGACCAGTGTTGATCGAACAACCCCAATGGCCGTATCTGGTGGGTTGAGTTTTTCGAGTATTACTGTCGCTGGGTCCTTCACATGCGGGTTGACAAGCCAGGGTACGGCTTATTGCTGGGGGTATAACTATGCGGGCCAACTGGGTGATGGGACAACGGAAGATCGCTTGGTCCCAACGGCCGTATTGGGTGGCTTGAGTTTTTCAAGCATTGCGGGGGGAATTGATCACACATGCGGGATAACAAGCTTGGGCGCGGCCTATTGCTGGGGGTATAACGACAATGGACAATTGGGTGATGGGACCACTGTTGAACGCACAACCCCAACTGCTGTTTCTGGCGGCTTGAGTTTTTTAAGCATTTCTGCTGGATGGTACGACACGTGTGGGTTGACAAGCCAGGGTGCGGCCTATTGCTGGGGGTACAACGCCAATGGCCAGCTCGGTGATGGGACTCTGGTCGATCGCACAACCCCAACGGCCGTATTTGGTGGCTTGAGTTTTTCAAGCATTTTTGAGGGATGGGACTTTACATGTGGGTTGACAAGCCAGGGCGCGGCCTATTGCTGGGGGTATAACCACTATGGCCAGCTCGGTGACGGAACAACAGTAAATCATTCAACCCCTGCTTCCGTCTCTTCTGCGGCGATCCCCACCTGGCAATAGCTCTTGAAAATGCCCCCTTTTGTCCATCACCAACAATTATGTCAATGAAGAGGTGCAAGTTTGTGCCAGATAAAATTGCTGATGGATTGTAACTGGCGGGAGCTGGTGTGGTGCGGGGGGGCTGATCAGGGAGCTGGGGTTGACTCGGTGTATTTTTTTACGGTTCGGCGGTCGAGGCCCGTGAGCCGGCCCACCTCTTCGTAGTTCTTGTGCCTCGCGTATAAAAATCTGCAGTAGGTTGCCGTGAGCGACTGGGCGCTTATGGTCCCCTCTTCAATGGCCGCCATCAGTGTCTCGGAGGCGGTTCCCGCCGGCATGGCACCTTTGTACTCACCCTTGAGCAGCACCCGTCGCACGCACTGCTCCAGCTCCCGGACATTGCCGGGCCAGGGGTAGTCGGGGCCAAGGTGACGCTCGATATTCTCCCTGACCAGCTGCTCCAGCTCGGGAGTGGGTCTCCCCACCATGCGCTCAACCACATGGGACAAAAGGTCCGTGAGCTCCTGGGGATCGTCTTCTATCCGCTGTTTCAGCGAGGGGACGGTGATAATGTCGGAGCAGAGGCGGTAATAGAAATCGCTCCGGAACACGCCTCCCGTTACATCCTGGAGGATGTTTCTGTTGGTGGCGGCGATGACCCGCCCCTTGAAACGGCTCGCCACGTGGCTCCCCATGGGAGTAAACGTGCGATCCTGGAGCACCTGGAGCAGTTTGATCTGTACGGGGATGCTCACCTCTCCGATCTCATCCAGCAAGATTGCGCCGTGGGGCGAGCAGCGGTCAAACACGCCGCGGTACTCCTCGACCGCGCCCGTAAAGGCCCCCTTGCGGTGCCCGAAGAGCTCGGATTCCAGGAGGGACTCGGGAAACTGGGAGAGGTTCAGCGAGACAAAGGACTGGGTGTAGGACTCGACGAAGCACTGGTTCTTTTCGTCATAGGGGATAAATCCGGAGCGCCCGATAGCCGCCGCCGCCGTCCCCTTTCCCGTGCCGGTGCCCCCCAGGATCAGGGTGGAGAAGTCCTCCATCCGGGTGAAGAGATACCGTGCATAGAGGTCCAGGTTGTGGGTGAACACGTTGTTCCACAGGTCGTGGCGCAGCTTCTTCATGATGTTGCTGCGCCCCACCAGGGTGGTCTCAATGAAGTAAAAGGCGCGTCGAAGCTGCCACGCCAGGGCGAAGTACTGCCTCACCTGGGCTTTGGTAAACCCGCGGTGCTCCAGCAGGGCGATGGCTTCCGGGGCAAAGGGGATTTTTACCGGGGTGTCCCCGGCCCTGGACTGTGCGGCGATGAGCTGGTCAAACTTGTGGCGGTAGGCATAAAAGAAGTCAAAGATATAGGCGTTCTGCATGTATCCCCGGTCCTGGGGCAGGAAGTCCTGGAGACTGTGCTGTCCGCGGGCCTCCAGCTGCCGGAACAGGTCCGTCACCAGGTCGATGATGCTGGAGATTCGCTCATCGTGGGTGGCGGTTGGCGGGAGACCACTCATCTTGAGCTCCGCGTGGATCTGGTGGTCGGAGAAGGGGTTGGCGAAAATGGTCTGCTCCAGAAGTTTCAGCAGATGCAGCTCGCTGGATTTGAGTGCGGTGGGTGATTTCATGTTCCTCCGAGGGGGATGTACGCAATATGTACATAGGCAGTACAGAATATGTACAGCCAATAGCAGCGGCCCGGATAAAATTCAAGCCCAATGGGAGGGCCTCGGGGGTTTTTTAAAAAAGTCGGAAAAGATGTGGGGTGTGTCATGACTAAATGCCCAAGAAGATTCCAGCGCTATGCCAGTTTTCACCAAATTGTCATGGCTCCTCCATTGCAGGACTTCCGGGATCCCTCCCCTTGGCACGATTGTTGTTAAAAGGAGCGCAAAACAACCGCCGGTCCTGCCCTCGGTTTTGGTCCCGCATTGGAGAACAGTATGATTAAGAAAATCCTCGATTCACGCCTTCCCGTTCTGGTTTACAACCCCACGCGCACCTTTGACCGCGCCTATTTTGACGCGATCGCGGCCGCCGGTGCCCTGCCCGTGTTCGACACGGAGTTTTTCCCTCTGGAGGAGCGGCGTTCCATTCTTGGGGAGCTCGCCGGGGCCGGATATCTTTTTGGCCTGCGGATCCACGTGGGCGATACGGAACTGATCAACACACTCAGGGAGCGACATCTCCCCACTCTGAACCTCATTGTGTTCTCCTACCGGGAGAGCCGTGAGCTGGAGGCTTTTCGTTTCGCGGGGACCGAGTATCGGCATGTCCTGGAAGTGACGGACATGGAGATCAACCATCTGATTGATCCCGTTGAGCCACAGGGGCTTATCGTCAGGGGATTTGAGGCGCCGGGCCGAAACGCAAAGACCACCTCCTTTATTCTCATGCAGTGGTACCTGGGGAACACCGAGCGGGCCGTGATTGTCCACGGCGGGGTCGGGTGGCACACAGCCGCCGGGCTCTTCGCCGCGGGGGTGAGCGCCGTGGCGCTCGATGATCAACTCTGGCTGACCGACGAGTGCCCCCTGGCCCCCCAGTATAAGGAGACCGTCAGTACACTCAGTGAAAACGACAGCGTGGAGATTGGGGAGACCCTGGGCGCGGGATACCGCTTCTTTGCGAAGCTTGGCACCCGCATTGTCAAGACCCTGAGCCAAAAAGAGAGTACCCTGTTTGGCAGCCCCGACGCGGCCGCTCTCCTTTATAACGAGATCGCCTCCCACATGGTCCCCCTCTCTTTGGCCCCGGAGTCCGCGGTGCAGAGTCTCTTCTTCTGCGGACAGGACGGGGTCTTCGCCCGGCACTTCGTGAAAAAGTCCACCTCGGTCAGGGATGTGCTCCCGGAGTTCTACAAAAACGCGGGGGCCATGCTCTCCCTGGTGGACCGGCATGACCCCCTTCACCGCGATTCTCCGCTCGCCCGGGAGCACGGCACTGCCCTCCCCATCGTGCAGGGACCCATGGCAAACGTGAGTGACTCGCCGGCCTTTGCGGCTCAGGTGCATCAGGCGGGTGCGCTGCCCTTTATCGCCATGGGGAGCCTCCCCGCCGCCCTCATCGATCCCGTGCTGGGCCGGACGAAAGAGTTGATCCCCGCCTTTGGGGCAGGCCTCATCGGCATTGAGACCTTTAACAAGACCATTAAAAATCACCTGGATCTGGTGAAAAAGCACGGCGTCCCCCTGGCCCTCTTTGCCGGGGGAATCCCCTCGCAGGTGAACGAGCTTGAGGCGCTGGGGATCAAGACATACCTGCACACGCCAGCTGAGAAGATGCTGAAGAACGCCATTGAGCAGGGGAATCGGCGGTTTATCCTCGAGGGGAC
>JAHJLU010000070.1 GCA_018821745.1 Myxococcota bacterium
GGGCGGGAGACAAGGATCTCCTCAATCCACTGGTCCCCATTGTGGCCATGACTGCCCATGCGACCGGCGATGTCCGTGAGCACTGCATGGCAGTCGGGATGGATGATTATCTCACCAAGCCCATTTCTCCCGTGGAATTGGCAGCTATTCTGCAGAAGTGGCTCTTTGCCCACGATGTATCCCCCTCCCAAAAGGAACATGGCACGCTGGAACACGGGGGTTCCCATGAGGTTGAGAGAAGTCCAGGATCTGTTTTCAACGAGGCTGCGCTGCTGGCGCGCCTCCTCAACAAACGGGAGTTGATGCATGACGTGCTCGCCTCATTCCTGGTGGACATTGAGAAACTCATGGGTGATTTGCGGTCAGCCCATGGAGTTGAAGACACGGTGGCTCTGCAGAAGACAACCCACTCCATAAAGGGCGCATCGCTTAATGTCAGTGGAGAAGGGATGGCAAAAGAGGCGCGGCGCCTTGAGGAGCTGTCAAAAGGTGGAACATGGGAACAGGTTGGCGAACAGATTTCGGTTTTACAGAGTGAATATGACCAATTTCGTGTGCTTGTGGAAAAGCTGCTGGAGCAGCACTCCTCCAGGCAAGGTTAGTTGCAGACCCCGTAGGGGAGACCCAGGGAGATTTGGTTTTCGTCTACCAGATCAAGGCAGTCCTGGGAGACAGTGCAGTGGGTGCTGTCCGTCCCGCCAGGGTTGCTGCATGACTGTTCGCAGGTGCCCACGCAAATCAGTCCGGGACCGCAGTCATCAAGGTACTGGCAGGCGGCCCCAAGGCTGAGCCCCGCACCAGGGGTGAGGCAGACAGTGCCTTCTGAAAGAAGCATGCACTGAAGCCCGGTGCCACAGCTGGCGGTGTTGGTGACGTCGCAATTGTCAAGGTCTTTGCACAGGCCGATATCACGCAGGTTAATGGTCTCCACCGAATAGAGACAGACACCGCCCGAGGGGCACGTGTGCTGGGGGACCGTATTCTCCACATCGCAGAAGGGGGCGCAATAATCGCCGTTGCAGATGGATCCGAAGGGGCACTCCCCACCGGTTCCACAGGCTCCGTAAAAAGATCCACCGGCGAAATCAGCATCGGGCAAGCATTCCACGTAGAGATCTTCGTTGTAGAGGTACATGCCGCATTGTTCGGCGCCGGGGCAGGAGTCCGGGGAGTTGTACCAGAGCGTGTCTTCGCTGCATGATGCCTGGCACGCGGCGTTGGAAGTGCAGTCTCCGTCGTTGCAGTCGATGAGACCGTCGCCGTCGTCGTCGACGCCGTTGGTGCAATTCTCCGTGAGGTTGCAGTTTGATGCGCTTGCGCAGTCGGCATCGGCACAGTCTATGAAACTGTCCCCGTCATCATCGATCCCGTTGGAACAATTCTCTACCCCGGAAGCGCAGTTGGCGTTCCCGTTGCAGTCGGCATCGTTGCAATCGACGAGACCATCGCCGTCATCATCGATTCCGTTGGTGCAATTCTCCGAGACCGCCTGGCACGCGGCGTTGTTGATGCAGTCCATGTCGGCGCAGTCTATGGCGCCGTCACCGTCATCGTCCGCCCCGTTGTTGCAGATCTCAACGGTGCCACCACAGATGGGGTCATCGTCGCACTCGGGATCGGCACAATCTATTTTCCCGTCGGAGTCGTCGTCCATGAGGTTCGAGCAATTCTCGATGATGGTACACTGGATGGCAAGTGAGCAGTCACTGTCGTCACAGTCAATGTCACCATCACCGTCATCATCGATGCCGTTGTAGCAGTGTACCTCTGTACTGGGGTTGTTATTGTTGGACGACTGGCCACCCGCACAGGAGAAAAGAACCAGGGTCATGGAAATGCCAAAGAGCAGGGAAAATGCTTTCATGTGATCAACTCCACATTGAGAAAAAAGAAGGCATGGCTGCCTCGAAAAACGTAATCTTCCAAATGCCACGGTGCCTCATGGAAGAAGCAGTATTTCCCATGATGGCAAACAGGCGAAAAATTCTCGCACTGCCCGGGCTTTTTATTGTGGGCACGCAACAGTATATTGTTTTTTCGGTTGTCTGCAAGCCACGCACTCAGAAAGACCACAATAAATCGACGATGGGGAGCAGATGCTGTTGATTTCCAAAGGGGTAGGAGCCCAAAATCATTTTTATTCCCCCCAGGATCGCAAAGGATGGGGAGAAGCGCCAGAGAAGATATGCCTTGGACTCGACGCCCCAGGAGGTGCTGTGCCCGGGAAACCACCAGAGATCCAAATCCACCAGGTAGTGGAGGGAGTTCCACAGGATCCCCTCCATATCAATTCCCCACCGCAAGGAGTACCCCGTGTAAAAGTGGGCGGTTGCCTGGTAGACCAGAGGGAGATCCATGGAAGGGAAATCACTGCTGCCAAAGGAGGGCGCGAGGTTCAACTCCGCCAAAAGAGTAAGTGTCAGCCATGGATGAAACTGCTTCGTGGCAAGAGCGCTGTTGGAGACAGTAAACAGTTGAGGGATTTGGCTGTTTGCCGGGAGAATACCCCCGGTCCCTTCCCGGGCAATGGTTTCAAGCAGAAAAGACTCATAGGCCACACCGTGTCGGGTGGAGAGATAAATCCCTTTTGAGACCCAGTTCTTCTTGACGTTGAGGTGTGGCCGAACAAAGAAGAGGAGCGGATGGGCAGCGAGCTCTGTATCGTCGGTGAGCCCGTACCGCAGTGGAGAGAACAACCCCACGGCCCAAGTCCCCTTGGGGAGTGTCAAGGCAGTGCCCTGGGAGAGGATCCGATCCTGCCCCCATGCTGTGACGGGACAGGTGATCATACAAAAGAGCAGGACCCCGCGGATCATGGAAGCTCCAGTTCCACTGTCAGGGGGGCGTGGTCAGACAGGGGCATTGTCTCCATGCCGCCGTGTGAAGTATCCTGATGGATCATGCCATTGACGAAGATACCGTTGGTGAACAAATAGTCGAGTTTCCGGTTCCAAAAGCCTCCGGAGTCGGTGGTGTGGGTGAGATATAGCGAATTATCCGCCTGGTAATCAACCAGGGGAATGGCTGCGTCCCAATCATTATAGAGGGGTGTCAGCCAGTCGGACTCATCCCGATAATCATCGGCCTGAAAGGCTTCATCGGTGCACACGGAGTCAGGGAAATCCCACTGCTTCAGTGTTCCCGGTGGAAGGGTGTTGAGATCTCCTCCGGCGACAAACAGGCGAGACTGAGAATCCGTCTCCACCATATGTTCCTGAAGGATATCGATCTGTTGTTTCTTTGTGCCGTCATGGCTGTAGGCCGACGTGTGGGTATTGATCACCGTCAGTTCCCGGCCTCCCACATCGATTACGGCCGTGAGAATATTCCGCTTGAGATAAAAATATTGGGTCAGCGCATCGTCTTCAGAGATGAGGGGGAGGGCGGTGCGGTGCGCGGAGAGGATGGGATATTTTGAGAGAATCGCGTTTCCCGAGTTTACTCGGCCAATGCCGTCGGAGGGAACGTAATCCGCCTTCCACTGGGATGCGTAGGCGGCATAGTTGAGTTCCGTGTTGTCCAGCAGCCATTTCACCTGATTCACATAGGCGCATCGCTTGGAGAGGGTATCAACCTCCTGGATGAGGAGGATGTCGGGATCGACCTGTCGAATCTTCTCCGCGAGACCCTGGAGATTGCTGATAACCTCGCTTTTAGTCATGAGCACCTCGTCCCCGTGGCAGTCAAAGAAGAAGTCGATGCGGCCCCCTCCGAATTTCACGTTCCAGTCCATTATCAGAAGCCTTGGCCCCGGTGGTGCTGGAGCAATGATCTGTGACGCGCTGTATAGTTGCGCCTTCTCGCTGTCATTGAATTGGGTGTGGAAGGGATCACAGCCAAGCAGAAATGCAAGTACACTCAGAGTGATGACACTGAGGAAACTTTTCCGATGTGCTGTTGGTGCCATTGGCAGATGGTGTCAGGCGGAATTACTTGGAGTTCACGAGTTCGCGAAGTTCTTTTCCCACTTTGAAATAGGGGAGTTTTTTAGGACCCACATCAACGGGGTCGCCGGTGCGGGGGTTACGACCAGTGTATGCATCGTATTTGCGGATAGTGAAACTACCGAAGCCGCGGATTTCGATTCTTTCGCCTTCGAGGATAGCATCTTTCATGGCGGAGAAAATCGTGTTGACGATATTTTCTACCCGTGTTTTGGGGAGATTGTTCTGCTCGGCTACTTTCTGGATCAACTCAGATTTTTTCATTGGCAATCCTCATAATTACAAAATAGGGTTGGATCAAAACAACACCATTCCAACATGCCGGTCAAAAGGGTGTCGATGAAGGTAGACTAATGATTGCCAGTTTTTTGTCAATGATAATATTTCACTTTTTGAGAGAATAGGAAATTGGTCCAAAAAACCTTTGTCAGTAATAGAAAATCATCAGCTTGACGGTTGCTCTGGAAAAATCCATGGTGGGAAGAACACATTATTGGTGCCGAAGAGAGGTCTTATGCCCGGAATTGGAATTATCAGCAATGCAAACGCCCGACTCAATAAAATGTCTCCCAAACTGAAGGACAGCCTTAATTTTATCCTTGGCAGGAGGGGAGATGTTGTTTCCACCTATACGCTGGACGATGTGACCCAGGCTGTCTCGGAGTTCAAGAGGTATGAGGTCGATATCATAGCGATATCAGGAGGGGACGGGACGGCCCATCGGACCCTTGAGAAGTTGATCTCCGGCTACGGTGGTGACCCCCTGCCGCCTATACTCCTGCTGCCCTCGGGTACTCAGAACATGGTGCCGAAATCCTTTGGTATTACCGGCAACTCCATTTCCACCATGATCCTCACCCAGACACGGTATATGCACAACCTCCCGCTCACAACTGTCAAACGCAATCTGCTGCGGGTCAACGGGCACTACAGCTTCATGTTCGGCCTTGGGATATCCACCCGATTTCTTGAGGCCCACTATGCTCGCGGTACAAGCCACTGGCATGCCATGACGCTTCTGGGGAGCTATATGGTAGATGCGCTGAAGGGTGGCGACACAGCCATGCGCCTCACCGCTCCAATCCCCATGGATATCAGTATCAACGGGCAGCAGCCCGTACACGAGGACAAGATTCATACTGTTTTCT
This sequence comes from Myxococcota bacterium, assembly GCA_018821745.1. Classification (GTDB taxonomy): domain Bacteria; phylum Myxococcota_A; class Polyangia; order HGW-17; family HGW-17; genus SZUA-580. Next base: position 5,093 of record JAHJLU010000070.1, read on the forward strand.
GCAGTTTTGCAGAGGAGCTTGCCTTGCGGTTCCGCTGTTTTCCACGGGCCGGGTGGCAGGAGGGTATGTTTGAGAGCCTGCTCCTTGATGCCGGGATGACACAGACCGTGCGGGCCATGCCTTTTCTGTGGGCAGGCAGCCTGAAGGAGCTCCCCGGTATCCGGAGAAATCTTTTGAAAACCATGGATATCGAGCTCCAATCCCCGGAGTGCTATACGCTGGACGGAGAGATTTACCCAGCAGTGACTTCGCTGCATCTGGAGTCTGGACCCGAGCTGGAGTTTATTATTCCCCGTCTCACCCCTCTTGACAGGGCGAAAAAAATCCGCAGCAGAAAAATCGGTCCCTGGGGCCGGAGTTTCTATGTGTAAAGGCATCAATATGAAGCAAAGCATAAATGACGAGCTGGAGGCACAGCTCAGTGACTTCTTTGATGCCGCCTCAACCTATATGTTCACGCCGCTGACGCTGCTGAAGTTTTCCAAGATGCTGTTCAAGCTTGACAATGCAGATCCTGAGGCGGGGTTTCGTCCCGAGAGAAGAGACCCTGATTTCGTATTGTTCGCGGCGCGGCTGCTGAAAAAATTCACGGATGTTTATTTCAGACCCGAGATCTCGGGCCTCACTACCCTGCCCGAGACCGGTCCCGGGCTCATTATAGGCAATCATAACGGCGGTCTCGTTCCTGTGGACACTTTTCTGGTGGGGGGAGCGATTGTCAGGCATTTCGGAGGGCAGCGTCCCCTGTATGCTCTTGCCCATGATTTTCTTTTTCGGGAGCCGACCCTTTCCAATGTTCTTGAGCGTATGGGGACACTGAGGGCCAGCCATCGAGGCGCGGAGCTTGCTTTTGAGCGTGACGGACTGGTCATCGTCTATCCGGGAGGCGATCACGAGACCTTCAGACCCTATACGGACAGGCATAAAATTGACTTCGGGGAGAGGAAGGGGTTCATAAAACTGGCTTTGCGCAGGGGTGTCCCCATTTATCCGGTTGTGTCCATTGGATGCCATGAAATGTTCTACGTCTTGACCCGTGGAGAGAAGATCGCACAGGCACTGGGGCTGCCCAAAGCCTTTCGTACATCTGTCTTCCCTATCGTGTTCAGTCTGCCCTGGGGGCTGACGTCGGGGTTTTTACCCTATCTCCCCCTGCCTAAAAAAATCCACATCAACTTCTTGCCTCCCCACCACTTCGACTATCCTCCAGAGGCTGCAGACAGTGCAGAGATCGTTGATAAATGCTATCATGAGGTTCATCTGGCCATGCAGGATCAGCTCTCGGTCATGGCCTCGGCGCGACAGGCTGACTCCCCCCTATGACTCCTCCCCGGTGGAAGGGTGGGGAGAGCCATTTGTCTCCACCATTTTTTGCAGCGCCTGCCTGAGATCGTCCATTCTTACCGGTTTGGCCAGATAATGATCCATCCCGCACGCAAGA
>JAHJLU010000755.1 GCA_018821745.1 Myxococcota bacterium
CCAGAAGAATTCATCAAGGGGGGGATCACAACCCTGCCACTCACACCCCCCCAGTTGTCTGTAGGCGTCATGGATCTGTTCCCGGGCGAATGTTCCCAGCCCTGCCTCCCGGGCCATGATAAAGAGCGCCCAGTCGGCGAGACCCTGGCGAATCATTTTCAGACGATAGGAGGGAATGGGACCATCGTATTCCACTCCGTCAGGGGATCCTGCCGGCGCCATGAGCCCGTCGTGATGCCCCGGATAGATGAGCACGCCATCGCCGGTCTTGTTCCAGTCAGTAGCTGGGCCCCAGGGGTCCTCTTCATCCCACGCGCTCATGGACCAGTACAAAAATCCCGTGGCCGATTCATAGAAGGATCCCCAGAACATCATGGTCGACTCTGCTCCATCGAGGGTGTTGGTGGCGAAGGAGACATAGGGTGCCTCCTGGGCGTTACTCTCATAAAACCAGAGCGAGATGCCCTCCCCCATGAGAGCCGGCCATTCACTGCGGCCAAAGGCCTCACGATCCGGGTTTCCCCACCGGTCATACCAGGCGGGCGCGACACAGAAGATCCCAACAGAATCCCGCAGGATGTCAATGTTATCCGGGTCAGGTGCCGTAGTGACCATGATGTGATCCTTCCAGTCGGGATCGCCGGCGATAATACGATCGCTGTGCTGGGCGATGAGGGGCAGGACCTCAGCAGGGGGCTCATCATAGGCGTAGATGACGCTGCGTTCAAACCACCCCTTTGTCTTGAGATGGGCTGCCCAGGCGGCCGCCATCTGGGTGTACTCCGCCGCCGTACAGTCCGCCTCAATTCCCCAGTCCACTCCGGGGGAAAAAGGAACCGCAATGCGAGAGGCGGCAACGCCATCCTCAAAATAGCTCCCGTCCATATAAGGAGTAAGGGCGGCGTCATATTCTGCCCAGTCGGTGACCGGGGCACAGCCATCAGAGGGCGTATAGAACATGTGCTGTCCCCCGTCGATTCGGTGGGAGTGGACCAGCTCCTCATATCTTCGAACGACCTCCCGCGCATGATCACTCCAGTTGAGCCAGCAGTCGTTGCCATTACAGTCATAGATCTCCCGGTGGTAGTTGATCAGGGGATTCAGTTCCAGTCTGAAGTGGGTCGTCACCACATTCATATCGGGAAGCACCAGATCCCACACGTTCACCTCCACGGGGACAGTGACCTCATGCTCGCCATCAAGCACTGTTATTTCACCAAAATACGTTCCCGGAGTGGTTGTCGTCGGAATGTTGATATCCACCCAGACAGGCTGGTTTTGCCCGCTGTCTACGGCGAAGGGTTGCCCCAGATCACCACCGGACCGTGGGTTCACCAGGGGGATCAGCGGATCCGGAATGTGCCCGTCGGCACCGGACTGGGATGACTCAGGTACAGGCGAAGTCCCCCCGTGGGCTGTAACGCCTTTGAAATCAATATACACCTGTCGGAAAAAAACAATGTTGTCAGCAGCAATGGTGTTCCCCTGTCCATCGGACAGATCCCCTGCCAGAATGGTCACATCACGGATATTCCCCTCACGCGCGTGAACCACCAGCTGCGCTCCGGCGGTATAGTTCTTTGGCCCCGCCACCGAAATAGTTAACTCCGTGCCCGGTGTATCAAGGGGCTGAACCTTCCTGTTCACTCCCTATGTATATACGAGTAGATCCCCGTCATAGGTTTTAGGCGAAGTGCTGTCACTGCACCCCCCGGCCAAAACAATAACTACAGCCATGGAAAATCGGAACACGCTGAACCTCCTTGAATGGGATCAGAGTTCACTGAGCCGCACAAGCTCAGCCGAACGCTTCCTCTCGGCTCTGGTCATAAATCCAACAGCAACGAAAATCAGGCCCAGACTGACCCAGTCACTGAGTGCAGGATATTTACCGCCGAAGAGGAGGGCAAAAAGAAGTGTCGCAGTTGTCCCCGCTACAAGGCTCCTAATTCGGTTGACCAATCCCGCAAAGGTTGCCGTCCGGCCCTTGAACATAAAAATGAAAACTGAGAAAAACGCAACAATACCATAGGCTACACCCGCAAGGATCGCCCAGTGAAACCACTGCAGGTCAGGCGATGTAATCGCCTTTGCCATGACCGATGTGCGAGGCCCCATCATAATGCCTGCTTTATGCAGCATCAGAAGCACAAATGCCACAAGAACGATTACGGTGGTGGCCGTGATCTGCTCAATAGCAAAGAATCCCTTGTTGCTGCCACTGGAACCACGTGGTCTCGTGTTTTTAAAGTAATTCA
>JAHJLU010000756.1 GCA_018821745.1 Myxococcota bacterium
ATCATTACAAGACGTGGCTCTCCGACGAGACCCTCTATAAGCGCTGGCGAGCTCTCGTCCTCGGAGGGAGGGTGATTGCCGTTGGCGGAGATCTCACCAAGGCCGTGGCTTTGGGTCAGGTTGCCGCCTTCCTGAAGAAAATCGGGATGAATCTGGGGGTCGTCTATTTTTCCAACGCGGAAGAATACTGGGGGACCTATCACAAGCCATTTCGGAAAGCGATCATCGCAATGCCCGCTGGTTCAAAGAGCGTTGTCCTCAGGGGGACCTTCATGCGAGGGCATGATCAGGCTGATAACCTTTATCATTACTCTGTCCAGAGCCTGACGGATTTCGCCGCGTGGATGAAAATCCCCCACTGGATGTCTGCAACCTATATGGTAAGGATCGGAAAAAAACTCCTGAAGGGGACCTATTTCAGCCGGATAGAGGGCCCCACCCCTGAGCGGTTGAAAGTGCTCACCGACCTCATTAAAAAGATCCGCGCTCAAAGAAAAAAACGACATAAAAATAAGTAGGTTGCATTCTTTTTTTCTTGCTCTGAAGAATCATGGCGTTATGAAGAGTTTTTTATGATACAGTTACTATGGAGAGAAACCATCTCCCGGAGGTGTATCATGAGGAAAATTTCTTTTCTGGTGCTTGGCTGTTTTCTTCTATCCTGTGAAGGAGAGGTGGGGAGCTATGGCAACAATTCGAATAATACCAACAACGCCAATAATGTGGCCTGCGCAGATTTTGACAATGACACTATCTGTGATGAGCACGAGGGCAAAGCCGAGAACCGGGACAGTGATTTTGACGGTATTCCGGACTGGCAGGACACTGACTCAGACAACGATGGTATCCCGGATTCCGTAGAGGCGGGCGATGCCGATACGGCCACACCTCCCTGGGACTCCGACAGCGATGGGCGTCCTGACTTCATTGACGAAGACTCCGACGGCAACGGGATCTCCGATGCCATAGAGGGAACGGGCGATCTCGACGGCGACGGGATTCCCGATTTTGCAGACCTTGACAACGACGGGGATTTTCTCCTCGACACACTGGAGCTTGGAGATTTTGTGGGAGATCCACCCGATGAAGACAGCGACGGGATCCCCAACCACAACGATGTGGACTCCGACGGTGATGGTATCGGGGACAAATACGAGACCTCGGCCGATTCCGACGGGGACGGCATCCCCAATTATCTGGACAACGACAGCGACAACGACGGGATTCCCGATTTCATTGAAGGCCAGACGGGAGGGGATCCCACCGTGAGCCCCGTGGACAGTGACGATGACGGACATGCTGACTTTGTGGACTCCGACAGTGACAACGATGGGCTCCCCGATGGCCAGGAAGATGTGAACCACAATGGTATTGTGGACGCAGGTGAGTCGGATCCCCGCAACGCGGACACCGACAACGATGGTGTCAGCGACCTCATTGAGATCGCAGCCGGGACCGATCCCCAGAACGGTGAGGACAACCCCCGCAACAACGGAGACTTTGTCTTCCTGGAGCCCTATGAGGAGCCCCAGTCACCACTCGAGGATGTACTGAACTTTTCCACCGCCTTCCAGAAACTGGATCTGCTCTTCGTGGAGGATGTGTCGGGTTCCATGAACGCCGAGATGAACGATGTGCGAAACTCCCTGGCGGACATGCTCTCTGACATCGTCTGCGAGGCGGGGGAAGACCCCAGCGTGACCCACTGTATCCCCGATGTGCAGACCGGGCTCATCATCTTCGGCGATGGTTCCAACCCCTATGTTCTGCGCAAGAGCATCGACGACAACAACCTTATCGCCGACCCGGGTCCCGATGCTCAATGTACCTACAATATCCTCCCAACAACAGCCAGCGGCGGCTCCGAGATGCCCATCACCGCGATGCAGGCGGGGATCACCGGGACCTGTGACACCGACTCCGGCAGGGTAGGGCGCGCATGCTTCAGGCCGGGCGCCCTTCACCTCATGTTGCTCATCACCGATGAGGATCTCAATGAAGATTCCCAGTATGTCTCTTCGGATCCCGCTCTGGGATTTCAATCGGCCTACGACGATCTGATCAACGGTGGTGTGCGAGTCATTGTCGACTTTGGCGCAGGGTCCACCAGCTTACGAGATGCTATTTTCAATCCCCTCATGGACGCCCAGTCTGCCGGGGTGGATCTCGTACCCGAGCTGGATCTGAGCTCTGTGGATATTCCCGTCTGCACCAGCCTGGGGACCAATCCATTCTACAACGACCACGCCATGGTTGAGGGTGGTGATGCGTCAGCGGGACCGGCCCTCTCCTGTGCCGTCCAGGCAGTGGGAGCCTATCTGCCACAAGATGTCGAGGCAATTGTCCTCAATGATCCGGGGAATGTTACCGTGGACGGGACGCCGGTGAACGCGCCCGATGCGTTTATTGACTACATTGAAGTTTACATGGTCACAGGAGACGCGACCTGCCCCGGTGGGTACAACACTATCGACACCAATGGTGACACTTTCCACGACAAGTTCGAAGGGATCCTCCCCGGAAACCCGGTTTGCTGGAAGATCCACTCCAAGGAGAACCTTATGGTTCCTCCGGCGCTCGAGCCCCAGATGTTTATGGCGACCATTGAGGTTTATGGAGAAGGTGGCGCGCTTCTGGATTCCCGTGACGTCTACTTCCTCGTCCCGCCCCACATCGAAGGTCCCGGAGTCATCGGAAAAAAATAGCCGCCTACGGTTCGGTGCAGAGCAGAAAACCATCATAGATTCCGGTGTTGGGGGTTCCATTGAGGTCGTTCTCTGTAGTCCCGCACGCGCAAATCATCTCTTCATGGTTGAAGATCAACTGGTTTGTCCGGTTGTTTCGCTCAGTGCCCCACTGGCGGATCCACAGGGGCTCCCGCTCGGGGGAGAGGCGAGCCATAAATGTGTCCTCCATTCCAAAGTAGGAGACCCCGTCAAGGCTGCCATAGGTAAGTCCCGTGACGTAGATGGAAAAATCCTCTCCCACCAGTATGTCTGAGGCGACATCATAGTCTGGGGTGCCAAAGAGATAGAACCACTGTTTGACGCCCTGGGCGCTGTATTTCGCGAGG
>JAHJLU010000757.1 GCA_018821745.1 Myxococcota bacterium
CACCTCGTTGAGCAGCGCGGCACCAATCACTGCGCACCGGTCCAGAAGGGCACCGCCGCTCTCCGTGGGGAGAATCGGCACTTCCTGAACCCGGATTATATCCCCCGCGTCCATCTCTTCGCTGATCTCCATAACAGTCACCGCCGTGCTCTCATCGCCACAAAGCAGCGCCCAGTTGACGGGCGCCGGTCCGCGATGGAGGGGCAGCCTGGAGGGATGGATATTGAGGGAGCCCAGGCGGGGCATATCCAGAATACCACGGGGCAGGATCCGCCCGTAGGCCGTCACAATAAAATAGTCGGCGCGGGCGTCCCGCAGATTATCCCACAGTGATCCGCTCTTGATTTTTTTAGGCGAGACACAGGGCAGCCCAAGCTCAAGGGCAACTTCCTTAATGCGCGTAGGTGCCAGTTTCTGACCACGCCCCTTGGGACGATCCGGTTGAGTCACCACCAGCACCACTTCGTGGTGTTCATGGAGCACTCGCAGGGCGGGCTCGGCAAACTCCGGGGAGCCGAAAAAGACCAGCCTCACAGCAGCTCCTCCCCATGTATCCGGTCGTTGACCTGGGATATTTTCTCATCCATATAGCGCCTGAGCACCGGGTCCATGGCGGCAATCATCATGGCGACACGTTCACTGTGCCGCCTTGCGGCAGCGCCCGTTCCACCGAGCATGGAGGGGACCATTTTCATCGATTTTTCCCACAGGGAGACGATTCGCTCCCGCTCGATCTCCAGCAGTGTGATGGTGCTCTCAATCACCGGCTGAAACACCCCCAGCAGCCTCAGTCCGTAGCCGAGATTGATCCCCTCCTCCTCGGTGAGCCCGCTGCGTATGACCGCCTCGGGCCACACCGCACCGCTGGAAAAGAGCGAGACTGCCCGGATCCACAGGGGATCCACAGACTCCCAGCGGATAAACTCCGCCATGAGGTTCTGGTTGGTGCGCTCGGGCTGGACACCTCCGCTCCGAGCGTAGGCAAGATCAGTGCCATAGTGCTCCACCACGCCCCGCAGAATGAGATGCCGGGGGTCATGGAGGGGAAGGGTCAGGTTCTGGGAGAAGGAGGCAGACTCATCGAGTCGGAAGACTGACCCCTCCTGAAACAGAGCACCGAAGGCCTCTTCACGGCACCGAACGAGCCACTGGATCTGCTCCTGGGGCTTTATGATCCTGCGCTTGAGCGCAAACGCCATGGGATCTTTCCCCCGCCGGTTCATATCGGCGACCAGGTTTTTGTCGGTCCCGGAGAAGGTCAGCAGGGTAGCCAGAAAGGGGCCATAGCCCTCAACATCACCTATCTGGCCTCCGTGCCACGTGAACACCACATGATTGCCGGCGATGGTTGCCTCCATGATACCGGAAAACTCATCGGAAATGAGGTCCAGGAGCGTTTTGGCCACGTCGAGCACTTTGCGCTCTTCGATGTCACGGGAGTCGACCTCGGGGGCCGGATGTGAAATGGAGACATCCCGGTTGTCTTTCTTGAGTATGGCCGGGGGTGTCGATTCATCGGGGGAGAGGGAGTCTTCATCATCGAAGATGCGGCTGATGAGGTTATCTTCGCCGCCACCCTCTTCCTCTTCGCCATCGTCGTAGCTGTCCATAAGAAATGCATCCCGGATATCGGCGGAGCCGAGATCGGGGATGGGGGGATCGGATTTTCCCTCGGGCTCGGAGTACACGGTCTTCAACTCATCAATAGCGCGAAACTCCACGCTGTTGCTGTCGTAACTGGCGTAATCCCCCGGTGGCGGCGGGATGGAATCCACCACAGATCCCCCCTTGGTCATTTCGTCGGGGAGGGGGTCATACTCATCGGAGGAGAACTCCTCCTTGCCTACGACCGAGAACATGTCGGAGTCCACCAGATCGCTCAGGCTTTTGCCATCGGAATCATCGGAGTGTTCCGAACCTTCGTTCTCCGCGTTGGCCAGCATCTCCCGAAGCTTCCTCCCCACATCGGACTCCAGATCTTCGTATTGTTCCCACAGCTCAAAGACCTTGCCACGGTACGCCTCTTCAACAGCCTGGAATGAGAAGGAAAAATCTCCCACATCCACATCGTCCCCCGAAAACTCGGTGAGCAGCATGTCTGCACCGCGAGACTCCTTGAGTGACGCGACAACAACAATCTCCACAGCCTCGAACCGAAGCTCCAGCTTACGGGCAAGCTCCATGGATTTGGCCAAATTTCCTATGATACAAATCTGCATAATCATGTAACCCCCTTTTGAACCTATCACACTGGGTTACATTTGGAAGCCTCCAAGTTGACTTTCCCCACAGTAATGATAGTTTGGATGGTGGCTACAGCCGGCAGTTCATCAGGCTGTCGCGGCCACGGGAGGATTCAATGAATCAGATAGAGGCTTTCAACGTTGTCAGTGAAGTGGTTTTTGATGCCTATTTCATCACCGACACCGAAGGGAAAATCACCAAGTTCAACCAAATGTTCTACGCTCTCTTTCCCAAGAGCGTCGCCAGAAAGCTCAACGGAAAAATGCTCAAGGAGGTGATGGAGATCCCCATGGATATCGTCACCGATACCCTCGTCCAGAGGATCCATCTGCGCTTTGACGAGGTGGCTGCCAATGTCCCCGACATGCAGGAGTACCGTTTTATCCTCAGTTCCATCCCCCTCTTCGACGAGGAGAAGCAGCTCTCCGGTGTGCTGGTGCTCATGCGCAACGTCACCGACGAGGCCACTGTCCAGCTCAAATACCAGGACATGCTGGAGAGCGAAGCCAAACAGCGCGAGATCCTCAAAGACGAGCTCACACGCCGCACCGAGAGCCTTGTGGCCATCAGTAAAAAATATTTCGACCTCAAGGAACAGATGCGCCAGCGCACCAAGGGCCAACTCTCTCCTTATATCTACCAGGTCTGATCCATCGGACTTTTACACCGAATACAACATGGCAGGGGTCCGGTTTTTTTCTTCTCCCCCACGGTGATATTGTTGCGCCGGTATTATTTGGAGAAGCGAACGAAATTGTCCTGATAGGGCTGGATGTAGACCTTTTTTGAGGGGGAGAAGGTGCCGTCGTTGAACTTCACCTTAACGTTATAGGGAGCTTTACGGGCACGAAGACGAAAGGAGAGCGTCTTGCCCTTGCTGCGCCCCTCAACGATGGGTGAGCAGGGCTGGGAACAGGAGACCTTGAGAATCCCGATCCCGCCGGCAACCTCGGGGGCATCGGTACTTCCGCCCACAGGTTTGGCTGCGTCGGGGATCTTCACCTTCTCCGTGGGAGAGGAACTCTTGCCTTGGGGACGCATGGTGCTGCCCCCATGACCGGAACCACCCTGGTAGGAGCCACTGTCATTTCCCGAGATCACGGGTGCGATGGGAGCCGACCCCTTTTTGAAGTCTTTTACGAGCTTGATGGAGACGCTGACGTTCTTTCCCTTGAGCGGGTAGTTGAGGCTGGCCTCTCCCGCCAGAATGCCCTTCTCGGCCCGGATAATGAGCGGTTCGTTAAAGCACATATTGTATTCCACGTTGGACACCGGGGATTTGACCCCTGTTGCGGTCCCCTCAAAGTAGATATCCGCTCCCGCGGGCTGGGTCTTGATGCTGATATAGACAAGACCACGGGTACAGCGTTTTTTTCCTTTGAGCGGCGTGTTCACCGCCTGATTGGCTTTTTTGTCCTGCTCTTCGGAGTTGCGGGTGTATTTAAAGATCCCCACCCCGATGGCGATGAGGGCGATCAGAAAGAGGATATTGACAAAGGTATGCCCCAGTGCCTTCCCCAGGCGCTCGATAAAGGGACCCACCCATGGGTCCCTGGGTTTGGGAGGTATGGCGGCAAAATCCTTCTGGACAATTGCCTTCTCCAGAGCCTCTTCCTTCTTCTGCTGTTCGGCCTTCTGCTCCAGACGGAGCCGGCGGCGGCGCTCCCGCCCTGACTCCGAGGTGGCCTTGGTGAGCCCTACGGGGTTTGCCTCGACCTCTTCAAAGGCGACCTGGGGTCTGGCCGTTTTTGTGGCCTCAAGGGGCTGCTGCTGTGGTGGGGGCTGACTGGAGGGCGCCACCTGGGACCGGCCGAAAAAATCGTACTGCTGCGGAGCGGCGCCGGGGGGAGGCGGCAGGTCCACTGCCATGGCAGGGGGAGGACCGGGATCGTTATAATAATTGTACTGGGCAGGAGGAGGCTGGTTATTGCCCTGATACCCCCCCGAAGGCGTGCGACCGGGGGGTGGCGGTTTACTGACAGGCGCATAGCCACCGCTGCTCTGAGCAGCCATTTCTCCGGAAAATTCCTGAATATCGCGGGCGGAGAGTTGCTCCACCTCGTCCACCCGGGAACCCTTGGAGAAGGGGTCGGGGAAGAGCGAGGAGAGGTAACTGGCCACGGCCTCGGGGGCCACCTCAAGCCCTTCGCGCTGGACGATGGTGTCCAGGGCGTTGCGGAAAGTGCGGGCAGAGGGGAAGCGGTTTTCCCTATCGGGGGCGAGGCTCTTCATGACCGCCAGCTCAAGCCCCAGGGGCAGATCCCTGACCATGCGCCCGATGGGCTCGAAATGTCCGGTCTGTGCCTGGATGATAAGCTGCGCGTCGGAGGCACCACGGGAGTGGACATCACCGGTGATCATCTCGTAGAGCATGACCCCC
>JAHJLU010000758.1 GCA_018821745.1 Myxococcota bacterium
AGTACTGCACCAGGACCGATGAGTGTCCCGAAGGAAACGTATGTGATTTCAACCATAAACGATGTGTGATCTCCTGTGAGAACGATTGCGAATGCCCCGGCACCAATGCTCGGTGTGACCTCGGGATGTGTCAGCAGATGTGCATCGTAGATGGAGAATGCCAGACCGGAGAATTGTGCGCCCTCTCCATCGCCCGGTGTATTACGGCCCCCTGCTCCATGGACGCTGACTGTTACGACGACGAGGAGTGTGCCATTCAGATGGAGCCCAGGGTTCTCACGGAACCATCCCCCATCACAACAAACGGGTACCTGTATCACCTTTTTGTGGAGATGGATCAGGGCTCTGTGGATCGTCGGGTTATCTTCCGGGCAGCCTCCTACGACGGAGAGAACTGGGAGATGTCACCACCGGCACCGGTGCTCGAGTCCGACGCCGCCGATGACTGGAAGGTGGGGGCCCCCTCGGTGATTTTCCACAGCGCCCGCTACATCATGTTCTTCGAGATCGGCAACGGTGCCGCTATTGGGCGGGCTACCAGCGACGACGGCAGGACATGGATCCGTGATGCCCAGCCTGTGGTGGTGCCCTGGGGCAACGAGAACACCGTAAAAGCTCCCTCCGCGGTGGTACACCCCGAGGGGGATTCCATCCTGCTCTATTTTGAGACGGGCAATGGTGCCGAGATAAAAGTGATGGAGAGCCTGGACCGGGTCGGGTTCTCCTTCCCCGACCCTGATACGGATCCCGCCGGCCGGGTGAGCGTTGTGCGGCCCCACTATCTCGACGACGGGATTCTGTGGCGTGGTGTCTCCAAGGTGCGATCACCCTTCGTGACCATTGCCCGCGAGTCCGATGGCACGCACACCTACAAGATGCTGGTCAGCGCCTACGGATACGAGAGTGCTCAGGCTTCCAGCTTCGGGACGACCGATCAGGTACGCGCCAACCACTCCATTGGATATCTCGCCTCAAAAGATGGTGTCACCTTTTACCCCTACCCATTCAACCCCATATTTGACCGCATTGTCCCCAACTCCTTCGTGAATCACGACTCGGAATTTGCACCGGCGGTCTTGGATCTCGGCGAGCGCACGGTTCTTTTTTACGGCATCGCCGACGCCGACGGCCAGGAGTGGTCCAATCTCGGGTGGGCCATCAATCCTCCCCGTCACTCCTTCCCTGGCTCCTTCTGACGGAGGTCGCCCCTCTGGGTATTATTGTAAATTATAAGTATATTAAGCGCTTGCAGCGATTGACCCTGATTGTGTTCTTCAATAAGCGTTACCAATTGGCGGGGTGCTATTCAAACTGCTGATTGGACATTATCAGGCTTCCCGGCTCAAAACCGTCGAAGTTTTCTTCTATTTCCTGTCCATCGATGGCAGTGACCCGCAGGGTAAAGGGGCCTTCGCCAAAACCGGAGTCATCGGTCAGGGTGCCGTCGGAACCCCGACGCAGCTCCACGTAATCCCCATGGTTGGCACTTTTTACTTCAACTTTTTCGATGGGAACTCTGGGATTTCGAACCCACAGGCTGGTCCACCAGATGTTGGCCTCGGTCTGAAACTCGTAATAGAGCGGGCCCGTATCTGGACAGGCGGTGAACTGCCAGGTCATTGTTCTGGGCCACTCATCCAGATTGATGGTCTCATACACGGAGGGGCTGACATCAATATCTCCGGGATCCTGCTCCGTTCCATATGTCACGACCCGGGCCACGATGGATTTTCCCTGGGCGGTTTCAATGAGGATACACGCATCGCAGGTGCCCCCCTGGTCACTGAACTGGGTGGATAACCCCGCCAGGTATTCTCCCCCCAGACCCGTGGGGATCAGCAGATCATTGCGATAGCCTCCACCGGGCGCGCATGCATTGTGCCAATCGGTCTCTGCAAAATCCACGGGCCCCAGGTGGTACATCCCCGTGTGTTCTTCGCCGTACTGCGTGGGTGAGGTCAGGGTGGGGTCACTCTCCCCCACGTCGAGTTTTGTTCCGGAATCATTACATGAAGGGAGCGTGAGGAGTGTCGCCCCGAGCAAAATCCCTGTGGTGAGAAGCGCGATCATTTTGTGAACAGCGTGCATTATGTATCCTTTCGGGAGCCCATGATTAATACAAACCATGCTTTTTGAAGGCTGTCCAGCGCAATCAGGGAGAGAGGATCGTGAAGGACCATCACAGGACATGCCAAAAACTGCGCGCTGCAATAATCCTGTTTTTCCCGG
>JAHJLU010000759.1 GCA_018821745.1 Myxococcota bacterium
ACACCCTCGTTGCCTTTGCCCCCCACACCAACGGGCCATTTCACGGATTTCCCGTTTCCGACCTTGCGCTTCCAGTCCCCTGACACCTTCGCGAGATAGTTGGTAAATATCCACGTCGTCCCTGATCCGTCCGCTCTGTGCACCACTTTAATTGCAAGGGAGGGCAGCTTCACACCGGGGTTGATTGCGGCGATAGCCGCGTGGTCCCACTTGTCAATCTCTCCAAGAAAAATTTTGGCCAGGACATCTCCGGTGAGCCTCAGAGACTCCCCATTGATACCGGGGATGTTCACCACGGGGACTACCCCGCCCATGGCCATGGGAAACTGGAGGAGCCCGTACTTCTTCAACTCTGCTGCCTTCAGAGGCTTGTCCGAGGCACCAAAATCCACCGTTTTCTTTTTAATCTGGGCTATCCCTGCGCCGGATCCCACGGATTGATAGGTAATCTGGACACCCTTGGCTTTCTGATACCGATAGGCCCAGAGGCTGTACAGCGGGAAGGGGAAGGAAGCCCCGGCGCCGGAGATGGACTTTCCACTGGGGTTTCCCGATTTTTTGCCACAGGCCCCCAGGGCGAACAGTGAAACAACAATCATGAGAGTGATGCTTTTTTGTGCCATTGAAAAAACTCCTTGCGATTTGGTCGTGTAGAGACCACCAATCGAATTGCCTCTGGTCTAGGGCAGTTCTGTTAGAGGATTGTTAGCGGGAGGTGAGAAGTACTTTAATCACGGAGGCACCCGCATTTCTGGTCAACCTGGTGAACCCGCTGCAACGAATCAGAACTTTGCCAGGACGTTCAGGAAGATCCCCGATGTGTCGCTGTCGCTGGTGTGTTTCTTTGATGTGACCATCTGGTAATTGAGCGAGAGGGCGAATTTCTTTGAGTAGTCCCATGTCCCTCCGGCGATGATCCGGGTCCAGGTGTCGTCAGCCCCATCTTCCTTGTACATGCTGTAGGTGGCAAACGCAGACCACTGTTCATATTTAAGCTTGAGGTAGGGAGCCAGGATCATCCCGCCCCCGTCACCATCGGCGTCGGAGGAGCGCATCATGAACTCCACGAGGAAATCCACATATTTGTGATTGAAGGAGAGGGCTGCCCCGTACATCATGCCCCGGACCGTGTCGTCTCCCTCCTCGATGGCGTCGGTCTCCCCGTAGAGGTGGAGCCCCATTCGGGAGAGCGGGGAGTTTTTCTGCGTCGCCATAGGATACACAGAGAGGCGTCCCATAACTTTCAGGTTGGGGAGAGTCTCCCCTTCGGCGGCGGTCTTGTATCCAACCCCGTTGAACACTCCCGCCTGGTAGGCGATTATCCCGTCCATGGCCTCCCCGAGCACCGAGAAGCCAGTATCCGCAGAGTCGCCCAGCTTGAAGTAATCGAGCCCTGTCTTGTACACATACCGGTACCCCATCACATTGTCCATGGCACCAATCCAGGGCGTGGCCTGCTGCCCAAACCTCAGCTTCAGCCCTTTCATGGGTTCAATCTGGACATAGGCATATTTAATGTATCCAAAGAGGGGATTCTCCAGCCCAGTGGCGTCCCCCGTAAAATTCCCGAAATCCAGGGTCGTTCTGAAGGAAAACATTTTGTTGAGGGCGGCCTCTGCCGTGACGTACATGCGAGTGGTCTGAAACGCCGCCTCGGTCCCGTCATGGCCGTTGTCCGTGAGGTCCAGGTTTAAATTCCCGTGGTACTCGCCCTTTATCTTCACGGTCTGTCCAAAGGCGCTAAGAGAGAAGAGAGCCATCATCACTGTAAAACATGCGGAAAACCATTTCATCGGTAACTCCTTGCTGCTCCTCGGCGGAGCGTTGAATAGACATGCAGGGCTGTGCCGCCCTGCGCCCACATTGATAGAGCTGTTCTGTTAGGAGTTAATGAGGCCCCGGTTAGTTTACCCTTTGAATACCATGAGTCGGTGTCAGTTCTGTCGGGGCAGGCTCACCCTGAAGGCAGAGCCCTTGCCCGGGGTCGAAGAGACGGTCACCGTCCCCCCGTGGAGTTTCACGATATGCTTGACGATGGCGAGGCCCAGCCCCGTGCCGCCGAGGGCCTTGCTGCGCCCCTTGTCTACCCTGTAGAATCGCTCGAAGAGGCGCTCCAGATGTATTGGCTCAATCCCCTCCCCCTCATCGGAAAAGGAGAGGACAACGTGGTCCGGCGTCAGCTCCCCCACCACGGTGACTGTGGAATTTTCCCGGCCATATTTGATGGCGTTGTCGAGAAGATTGGTGAAGGCCTGGATCAACAGCGGGGCGTTTCCCACGAACGTGAGGGTCTCTTCAATTGACAGGGAAATGGTGACATTCCTGGCCTGAACCCTCTCTTCAAGCAGCGTCACCGATTGACGCACCAGGGAGAGGACCTTCTGTTCATTCATGGCGAACCCCGCCTTCTCCCCCGCCTCCATCCGTGACAGGGAGAGGAGGTCCTCCACGATGCGTTCAAG
>JAHJLU010000760.1 GCA_018821745.1 Myxococcota bacterium
AGTGAGCCCGAAGCGTTTATCCGAAAGCTGCTGGCGGCGGGCGTTGGTCTCTTCCGTATTGAATTTCTCCATGAGTCCGGGCCACAGGCAGCTCAAATCTGCGCCCAAGCCGTGCGCCTTCTCCAGCGTTCCCCCTGAGTCTCCATGTGGGGGAAAATCTGTCAGGTTTTGAACAGGGAGGGTGCTTTTCTGACACAGTAAATGGGAGATTTCACCGGTCCGCGGGGTACAAGCGCGAGTGGATAGTGAAAATTAGTCCATGAAATACTTTGGAATAACAATATGGTAATGGATCAAAAAACAGAAAAGCTCTTCTTCGCAATAACTGGCACTGAACCTGCATAGATGTGACACGGCGGTGAAATTTTTCCCATCGCCCAGGGAGCTGTCGCCATGTGCGAGGCGGAAAAAGAAAAATCCTTCAATCTCCTTTTTCTGCTGCTGCCCCTCATCTGGGGAGCGGTTGGGATCTATATCGCTGCGTCGCCTTCCAACTATTCGCCCTATGGGCTGTTGTTCCTCCTGGTGGCGGCGCTCCAGTTCTTCAGTATCCTCACGCTCACCACCGCCAACAATAAAAAGAAGCTCAAGGACTGGCAGCGCATGCTCCTGACGGTCTTCATGGCCTTTATGGCGGTCCCAAACCTCCTGTGGCTCACCTTCATCCCCATGTCAGCCATGGCCCAGATTACCAACGGGCTCGCGCTGATTCTCTATCCGCTGCTCCTGTTCGTGGTCTCCCTGTTTGTGGCCTGGCGCATCATGAAGGGGCGGCAGTGGTCCCGCAATCTGCTGATACTGTTTGGGCTCTTCTTCCTGGTGGGGCTCCTGGGCCTCGCCTCCTTCACCCTGTTTACCCACAAAAACGGGACCATGCTCACACGGGCGTCGCTCATGGGGCTGGCGCTCATGCTCTATTCCCTGCTGCCCTCGGTCTACCTCATGGCCCGCCCCAATAATCACCACGCCTGAGTATACCCTCCATGGCATTGTGTTCGTGGGGGAGATCAGCTTGTCGCTGTGTGTGTGATATGGTATCTC
Organism: Myxococcota bacterium; assembly: GCA_018821745.1. Lineage (GTDB taxonomy): Bacteria > Myxococcota_A > Polyangia > HGW-17 > HGW-17 > SZUA-580. The sequence continues at coordinate 1,042 of JAHJLU010000760.1, forward strand.
TCTCTCGTATTGGAGTAACAAAGGAGAGGTGCCATGCGCTGGATTATCATTCTCGGTCTTACACTGTTCGGGGCGGCCTGCAACACCACCGATGACCCTGAACACTGCTCGGTCGACGGGTGCCATGAGGGTTTTCATTGTGCCACCCAGACCGACAGGTGTGAGGCGGACTGTGAAATCGGTTCCTGCGCCGTGGGACATTGTGACGTGGCCACCGGTCGGTGTGAACTCTTTGTGGCCTTTGAGTGTCCCAATTTTGAGGCGTGCGTCCGGGAGCATGTGGGGATCCCCGAAGGTGGCATCACTGCTGAATCCCTGGCGGGAATCGAGCGACTGGTTTGCACGGATCGGGGCATAACCAGCATCGAGGGGGCCCAGTATATGACCGCCCTGAATAAGGTGGATCTCTTTGAGAACGAACTGACCAATCTCTTTGCCCTGCGTGACGCAACGGGGCTTACCGAGCTCCAGGTCGGGTCCAATAGGGTGACCGATGCCTCGCTCATCTTTACTTTTACCAGCCTTGAGGTGCTCTCACTTTTCAACAACGGGCTCGAAGATATTTCCGGAATATCCAGCCTGATGGAGCTGAAGTATCTCAATCTCGACTCAAACAATATCACCTCGCTGGCCCCTCTGGCAGCGCTGGAGAATCTGACCTGGCTCACCTGTGAGAACAATCCGGTGAATGACTATCGCACAGCAGACACACTCCGAACGGCGGGGACCGATGTTTATGCCGGTTTCGACGCCACCAAGGCACGCCTTGACGCTTTCCCCGGGGTTGGGAGTGAAGAGGCACTTTCTCAGGGTACGTCTCTATGCTATGACGTGGACAGGGTGGGTGAGGTGCATATTTTTTCCGGGTGTCCCCTGGACAAGGAGCCGGTCACCAGGCTCTTTGACGGTACACTCAAGGTTTACAATGACCTCATTTACTTCCACAGCCGTCACGGCGTCTTCCCCGTGGGCACACTGGTCAATAATTCCCTCTCGCTCTGCAGTGGCAGATTTTCTGACCTGTGCCGGTTTTCAGTGGGAAGCATGGGCGGAGGGGGTCGTCCCGCGGGATTTGCCGGAGATTCAATCCACACTGCCTCCCTCGTTCTGAACACGGGAAGGGAGAACAAGTCCTGGCCCCCCCGGGAGGATTCCCACTTTGTGCTGGAGCCTTTCATCTATGCTGCCCCGAACCAGTATGACGCGGGGAGCTGTGTGTTTATGGCAAACACCGGGGCCATGGAGATGCTGCTCAACCAGCATGCACCGTCAGAGAGTTACGCCTACGAGGGGGAGACAGATCTCTCCGAGCGGTATCTCATGAATGTTTACCAGATGACGCCGGATCCGCCGTCCCGTTATTTCATCACAGACCTGCCCTACACCTATAACCACAACGGCGGATCCCTGCTCAACAGCCAGTACCACTTCTCTCTGGGCTATGTGAAGGAAGACGCCCAGGGGAACCGGATTCAGGCTGAACCGGATGATCCGGATGCCTACCTGAGCGCCTATGTCAACTGGTTCGATGATCTTCCCGAGGGATGGCAGGGAGTGCTGACATCCACGCCGGCCATTGACAGGACCATCATCTTTCATGATCCGGTTCTCACCCAGAACTCCATCTGGAATGTGGGGCTCATGAGTGATGATGTAATCGACCGCATCAAGTACGAGCTGCGGACAAAGAATGCTCCGGTTATCCTTGTTTACAACCATTTTCTCTACTGGCATGCCACGGTTATCGTGGGGTATGACGACGCCATGGAGTTCACCTCCGATTGTCCCATGGTGACCTCCTCCGTGGAATATTTCAGGCAGCAGAGCGCAGATGCCTACGCAGACAAGATAGAGACTCGCATGGCAGAGCAGGGCGGCTGTTCCCTGCGGGGAGGGTTTTACGTCCGCGACTCGATCTACGAGGGAACGCGGGAGGAGCCCATGTACCAGTACTCAGCCAATCCGCTCGTCGTTGATAACTACTCCCAGCGAATTGTGACCCACTCGTACAATTGGGCGAAGTACCTGGGGAACCATGCCTACACCGTGCACCGCCGCTGACAATTCTTTTTCGCTTTGCCCTTTTCTTTTCCCCCTGCCTCCACTAGAACCCTCTGCTGCTGACTGGAGCACGCAGAATCATGACCGCTTTTCTTCCCATGACAGCCACGGATCTTGAAAATCTGGGATATCTGGATTCCCTGAGCAGCTTTGATCCGGAAAAAACCTACCTGGACATCATCCTGGTGAGCGGGGATGCCTACGTCGATCATCCCTCCTTTGGTGTGGCGGTGATTGGACGAGTCCTCGCGGCCAATGGCTATCGGGTGGGGATTATCAGCCAGCCGGACTGGCATGATCCCGCGAGCGTGAAGGGTTTAGGGCGTCCCAGGCTGTTTTTTGG
>JAHJLU010000761.1 GCA_018821745.1 Myxococcota bacterium
CAGGTGATGGTTCTGTTTACAGAGTTGGAGTGGAAGGAGTCCCTGGTCTCCAACCTCGAAACATATGACCTCAGCACATGAACGGCGCCCTTATCGAAGAGGAGGAGTGTTCTGCTTTGGGTCACTGTACTCCCACTCTCCTCTTCGTCCACGGCACGCTGACGCGCATCAATGTCGTCTTCCTCTTCGCAGGGCGGGGCTTTCCAGTCTCTCGTGGTGAGGCGGATGATGTGGTGAGCGCTCTCCAGTACCTCGAATTCCACCGTTTCCACCTCGGAATCCGCCAGGGTATTTTCCTCATGCTTCCCGACGATAGCCTCTCCCTCAGTAACTCTCAGGGTACAGAAGACCGGTGGTTTCTGGACCACTTTCTTGTTCTCACAGGGGTTCGCCGAGGGCAGGGGGACTCCGGAGAAGAAGGCTATGCGCCCCCATTTTTTTGGCGTGTAGAGTTTGAAGCCATAGAGGTTCGCACAGGCCGGGTCAACCTTGACCCCATAGCGGGTCAGGATCTTGCTCTGGGTGCGGGCCTTGATCACTTTGGGGGAGTTCAACTCCATGAGAAGGGCGTCCCAATGTTTGCCCGTGGTCCCCTTTTTTGTGGCGGGGAGTTTTGTGGTCGGTTTTTTTGCCGCCGGCTTTTTCCCGGTAGTGGGGGTCTTTGCGGGTTCCGATGTGCACCCAGGGACCAGAGAGAAGGTGATGAAAGCGAAAAGGATGGATATTTTCATGAACACCTGCCTTTCATTATGCCAACGCGAGCCAAATATATCACGCATTCTCTGTGAATGAAAGAGTCACATGAGCACATTGAGCCATCACTCCAAAAATCAATGTTGTGAACAAAATATGGATTTATGTCGTATAGTGGAGGCATGAGACCAGCAGCACACTCTTCACTCGCACTGAGGCCCATCGGATATCTCCGGCTGGTTTTCTGTACAATTCCCTTGGTATTGGGACTCCCGGCTTGTCAGTCCCCCCGGTCCCAACGGGCGCCGGTGTCAGCTCCCGGTGTGGATCACCAGAACCGCTCCCCCGACACTTCGACAAAACAGATTTTCCACAGCATGGACCACATTGCGGCTTCCCCAGCCCGGGGCAGTGTGCCGGTGAAATCTGCTGCCGTGGTCCCCTCCCCCAAAAAATTGCTCAAAACCCTACCTTCCGTAGAGCCAGTGGCTAAGAAAACTGCATCACCAAAGCCTCTCGCAGTGAAACCCATAACCCCGTCGGAGGCGGCACTTTTGCTCTACCCTCCCAAGTCGGACAAGGAGAGGGCCCCTGCATTCAAGAGCGCCCTGCAGCTATGCACACAGCCCTCGGATGCCCTTAGGATCCGCTGCCTCATCAAGGGGCGGTACCTGAGCGATACACGCGCGAGCAAGCTGGCGCTGGAGCTTTATGACAGCGCTGGAGTGGTCGCCGGACTCCGGCCTCGCCAGGTTCGGGACGGCGGATGGAGGGGGACGCTCCGCATGGTGCCAGAATTGCCCACTGGCCGCCGCCGGAAGCATCTGCGCATGGTGACCCGCACCTTCCAGGACTACAGGCGCTTCTTCACCTGGCTTGACAAGTCCGCCCCCAAAGCACGCCGCTACCGCTTCACCCACATCTCCTTCAAGTTTTACCAGACCCTGGGGAAGCGAACCCCCTCGGCCTCCGCCTGGGACTGGAACATCGCCTACAACCTCAATGGCTCCCTGCTGCATCACGAAGCCGGCGTGCGGGAGACCCTCTACCACGAGCTCTTCCACCTCAATGACGCTGCACACGGCCGCTGGTCCGGGCACAAGCTCCAGGGTATCTACGACAGTGTCCTGAAGCGTTGCAAAAAGCACATGCGCAAGGGGAACCGGCAGGGGGCAAAGTACCAGCGCTGTCTGCGGCCCTACGCCCCCTACAAGACAACGGTCCTGAGCGATAACGTCTTCTATGCTTTCCACCGTGAGAGTGATGTGGGCGAATACGCCGCAGAGCTCGCGGTCCGGTACTACCTGGAGAACCGCGCGGTGATGCTGAAGCTCTCCGCCCGTGCCCGCAAAAAAGCGCTCGGCTACAGCGCCCCCGGCTCCTTCAAGTGTGGCCCCAAGGAGAACACAACAGCGTGGAAGCTCATGGCTGACGAGTTCTTCGGTGGCGCAGACAAGACCGCCCCCTGTCCGTAAGAACGATACAAGAGGAGGGGGCCTTGACCGCCCTTTGAAAAATACCTCTGGCCTGCAATTGGTGAAAATGGTGTATGCTGACCCTCATCCTGGGATCCGATCACTCACCCTTTGGAGTACACCGCATGAAGGACACCACCCGGAACATCATTTTTGTCTCTATTGTTCTTCTGGTATTGCAGTCCTGCTCGGCCTACTACCCGTCGAAGCAGCGACTCGGGACCCCCGCGGGCATGGGCCTGGCCTTTGAGGACATAACGCTCAACACCGCGGACAAAGAGAAGCTCCATGCCTGGTTTGTTCCCCGCCGAAAAGAGCGCGGGGTGGTGCTGTTCAGCCACGGGAACGGAGGGAACATCTCCTACCGGCTCTGGAGCATTGAGACCTTCCACTCCCTCGGGTACGCCGTGTTCATCTATGACTACCGTGGGTACGGCAGGAGCACGGGGACTCCCTCGGAGAAGGGCACCTACCATGACATCCAGGCCGCCTGGGATTACCTGACGAAAGAGAAGGGATTTGCCCCGGGGCGGATTGTCCTTTTTGGTCGCTCCCTCGGGGGCGGTGTCACCTCGTGGCTCGCAGCGCGCACGAGACCAGCTGGTGTCATCCTGGAATCAACCTTCACTTCGGTCCCCGACCTGGCCGCCGATCTCTTCTGGTATCTGCCGAGCCGGTATTTCGCCAAACAGCGCTACAACACGTGGAAACGAATTCA
>JAHJLU010000762.1 GCA_018821745.1 Myxococcota bacterium
CCCCCAGTGGACGAACAAGGGTTTTTTCAACAGCGCCATGGTTGTGGACCAAAGCGGCCTGCTCGGCGTTTATCAGAAGACTCACCTATTCGGATACGAAGCCGATGTCTATTTGCCCGGAGAGAGCGGGTTTCAGGTGTTTGAAACCCCCGCCGGTTCCATTGGCGTCATGATCTGCTTCGACTGGTTTTTTCCAGAATCCGCAAGGACCCTTGCTTTACGGGGAGCTCAGGTTATCGCTCACCCGGCCAACCTCGTGATGCCCTATTGTCAGCGCGCCATGTTTGCGCGGAGCCTGGAGAATCTTGTCTTCACCATCACCGCAAATCGCTGTGGAACAGAGACCTGGGTGACAGATTTACACTTCACCGGGGGCTCCATAATCTATGACCCCCGAGGCAAAGTGCTGTCAGAAGCCCCGCTCGACCATGATTCCATAAGCCTCGTGGAGATAGATCCCGCCGCTGCCGCGCGCAAGGATCTCAACGTACGGAACAATATTTTTCATGATCGGCGTCTGGAGATGTACGGGCTTTCAGCGCAAACAACCGTCACGAACCGCTAACCCGTTCAGGCAGAATGTACGATGCATATCAGAGAGATTTTAGACAGCAAGACCGTCGCATGCAGTTTTGAATTTTTTCCGCCAAAGACCGATGAGAGTTCACTGGAGCTGTATAATACGGTCAAGGAGCTGGACACATTAAAACCCGCGTATGTCTCCATCACCTACGGAGCCGGAGGATCAACACGGAGCCTGACCCATGATCTGGTGGTGAAGTTGTCCCGTGAAATGCGCTTTCCTGTAGTCTCCCATCTGACCTGTGTCGGCTCCGAACGTGATGAGACCGAGAAAATCCTGAACCGATACGTGGAGTGCGGGATTTTCAACATTATGGCGCTCCGTGGAGATATTCCCTCGGAGACGCTGCCTCAGATTCAGAACGGGTTCGAGCATGCTGTTGATCTGGTTTCCTTCATCAGGACAAAATTTCCCTCCATGGGGATTGGTGTGGCAGGGTATCCGGAAGGACACCATGAGACACCAAACCGCATGAAGGAGATGGACTACCTGAAGGAAAAAGTCGACGCCGGTGCAGACTATATCTGCACACAGCTCTTTTATGATAATCACGATTTTTTTGACTTCAGGGAGCGATGCACCACCGCAGGAATTACGGTTCCCATTGTTGCGGGGATAATGCCCGTCACATCCAGAAAGAATATGCTGCGGATGTCGGAGCTGGCCTTGGGGACCCGCATTCCCGGAAAACTCATGCGGGCGCTGGCTCGAGCCAGAAGCACGGAGCAGGTGCGCAATGTGGGTGTTCACTGGGCGACGGAGCAGGTGAGGGACCTCATCGACGGTGGCGTGTCCGGGATCCATTTTTACACACTCAATCGCTCAAATGCGACTCAAAAAATTTATGAAAATCTAGGGGTTGTCACCAGTGCTGACTTTGAAACTCCCCCGACTTATCCCTGAAAGGCACCATGGAATCACTGCTCAAAGCTGCCACCTACTCCACCATGTTAAAAAATCTTCCCCGGGGCGGTTGGCTCATGAAGGGGGTAAAGATCCCCGAGTCACTGGCGGATCACAGCTACAACGTAGCGTTTCTTTCCATGCTCCTGTGTGAGGAGATAACACGCAGACAGATCGCGGATCCCGACATGGGGAAGGTCTTGAAGCTGGCGCTTATCCACGATTTGCCCGAATCCATTATCACCGATATTCCCGCTCCGATGATCCGGTTCTTCGGCAGGGAAAATAAGCGGCGAGCCGAAGAGATGGCTCTGGAAGAGATCCTCGGTGGCAGGGCCTCCTACAAGGAGTTCCTCGATGCATTTGGTGAGTTTGAGGACAGGAGCACTATTGAAGGGAGGATTGTGAGAGCCGCGGATAAAATAGACATGATCCTTATGGTGCTCCATTATGAAGGGACAGGGCACCGTAATCTCACTGAATTCTGGGCTGATGGTGACCGCATTTTCTTTGAGGATCTCGCCGGTGGGGAAGAGGAGGTGGCCTTTTTCCAGTCCATTTACCAAATGCTCAAGGACGGCCGCAGTCCTTCCTTGACGAGGAGGATTCCATGAATAAGCGCAGCAGCGGGTTGATGTATCAGGTATTGAAAACGGGGACAGGGCCCAAACCGACCTCCTCGGATACGGTCCTCTGTCATTACCGGGGGACGCTTGAGAGCGGGGCGGAATTTGACAGCTCTTACTCAAGGGGGAAGCCTGCTGAGTTCCGGGTGACAGGTGTGATAAAAGGGTGGACGGAAGCGCTCCAGCTAATGACAGTTGGGTCGCGCTGGCGTCTGGTTATTCCACCCCACCTGGCCTATGGCGAGAAGGGTGCGGGGGGCAAAATCGGCCCCAACGCGACCCTTGTTTTTGAAATTGAACTGTTGGGAATCGTGGGGAGATAGAGGTAACGCGCTCAGGATCGTAGCTTGCGAAGGGCTATTTTCTTCCGAAGCCCCCCGAGCCCGTCAATAATCAGTTGCCCATCAAGGTGCTCCATCTCATGCTGGAAGGCCCTGCTCAGGATTCCTTCTCCTGTCATTTCGAATTCCTCCCAATCAAGATTACGGGCTGAAACTGTGGTCTTCGCGAAGCGCTTGATGGTGATGAACACTCCGGGGAGGCTCAGACATCCTTCCTCGCCCTTCATCTCTCCCTCGCCATCGATGATTACAGGATTGATGAAAACGAAGGCCGGATCCTCTTTTGTTCCGCCTGCAAAGGTGGGGTCGATGACGAACAGCCGCTTGAGGACTCCAACCTGGACGGCGGCCACGCCGACACCCTCGGTCGCGTACATGGTCTCTACCATATCGTTCACCAGATCTCGTATTTCATCGGTAATTTCGGTAATTTCTTCAGACGCTTCGTAGAGGAGCGGATCGGGATATTTTACAATTTCGAGAATAGCCATGATGCGACCTTCCTTAAATTTCCGGAGGCGTTATAATCGCGTCCTTGCATCTATTAGCAAGAAAAACAAAGAAGGTCCAGCGTGTCTACCATGAAAAACTATCGAAATCCGGTTCCAACCGTCGATATTATCATCGAATGCATGTCGGGGGAGCAGTCGAAAATCATTCTCATCAAGAGAAAAAATCCTCCCCATGGATACGCGCTGCCCGGGGGATTCGTGGATGAGGGGGAGCCGCTCCATCGGGCGGCGCTGAGGGAGGCATTGGAAGAGACCGGACTCACTGTCACGCTCACGGAGCAGTTCCACAGCTACTCGGATCCCTCACGGGACTCCCGGCAGCATACTGTTTCAACCGTCTTCCTGGGGACAGCATCGGGAGAGCCCGTTGCCGGAGATGATGCCGCCATGGTGATGCTTGTTGACCCCGGCGAGCTGCCCGAGCTGGTCTTTGATCACCGCACGATTATCGAGGACTGGATCCGGTACAGGCGCGAAGGGATTCGACCGGCCTGGAACAGATGACTGGGGTGACACGGTGGGGCGGATGTCTGACTTTACCCTTGCTCACCGCAGCGGATGAACTATAGTGGTTTCCCACGAGGTGACTCATGGCCGATTGGCTGCAACATCTGGAACTCGGATACAACGCACTGGAGCATGGCTCCACACTCGCCGCCGATGCGCATTTTCTGGCGGCCTACGAGGCAGCGCCCGATGATCCGGTTGCCTGTTACGCATACGCCCGCAGTCTCGCGCGTGTTGAGAACTGGCTGGAAGCGGAGCCGCTGCTGAAGAAGGCCTTCTCGCTGGATCCAGCCCTGCTGGATGCCGCCTGTGAGTGGGTCAGGGTTAAAGTCATTCTCGGGGTCGATTTTGATATGACCCTGGCTTTTCTGGACCAGCTCGAGGCGTGCCACCGGGATGAATACCTGATACCACTGACAAAGATTGAGCTCTTTCTTCGCGTCGGGGATGAAGTGCGCAGCTCTTCCGCGCTGGATTCCGCCCGGAAAAAAGGGGCTCCCCAGGAGCACCTTCTTGTGGCCCAGGCTAAAATCGAACAACTCCTGGGCCTGAAGTTTGTTCAAACCGGTGATCTGGAGCGAGCCCAGGAACAGTTCATTCTCGCTTCCGAGCTGGATACGAGCTGGGCTGCACCGCACATCAACCGCGGTGTCACCCAGGAAAAAATGGGCAGCCCGGGCGACGCGAGGGAGAGCTACCTCAGAGGTCTGGAGCTGGAACCCCTGAGTTCTGTGGCTCTATACAATCTGGCTAATCTGCACGCCCGCCAGAAGGAGGCCGCAGAGGCGTCCCGATATATGCGAGTGCTTCTCGAGGTGCATCCTGACTATCCTGGAGCGCAAAAGCTTGCCCTTGAAATTGTGGAGATGGAACGATGAAAGACGAGATCATAGAGGTCGGTGTCGTTGAGAAGGACGGGGAGCACGAGGTCATGGTGCGTGTGCATCGTCCCGATGCCTGCCATCACTGTGCGGCAAAGAACGCCTGTGAGACGTTCGGGGGAAAAAAAGACCATCTGGCCAGGGCGAAGAATCTCTGCGAGGCACGGCAGGGTGATGAAGTGAAGATTCGGATCCCGGCCTCGGGTTTGCTGCTCTCGGCTTTCATCGTTTATTTCCTCCCCGCGGCGGCTATGCTGGTCGGGGCGATTCTCGGGAAGTCCTTCCTCCATCTGGGGACCCTGAGCAGTGACCTCGCCTCCATCATCGGCGGATTCTCCCTGTTTGCCATCACCCTCCTCCTTGTGGGTATCTTCTCCTATCGCAGGAGGAACAATGTGCTCCCGGAAGCGTTTGAAATTATTTCACATGGACAGGTTGGAACTCCGTGTCTGGCCCCCAAGGGGTGCGGCGGTGAGTAGTACCCTGACTGGATTCTGTGGTGAGTGAGAGAACAGTTCGCTCGTATCTTCAGACCTGGCTGCCCCGTCTGGTGGGGATTGCCATTCTCTTTTACATTTTGCATCGCATTGGCCTTAAGACCCCCAAAGAATTGCTGGGTCGTCTGGGCCTCCCCGCCTTTTTCGGTATCCTGCTCCTCAACATCCCCCATATCACCTTCAAGGCCCTAAGGTGGAAGACCCTCGTTGACCGCAGGAGCTCCGGCTATTCCTTTTTGCACGCACTGCATGCATATTTTGCGGGGATAGCCCTGGGGATTGTCACACCCGGGAGAGCAGGAGAGTTTTTCCGGGCCATGTTCCCCGTGAGAGCGCACCTCATGTCATTGTCCTCGTCACTGGCCATGGTGCTCTGTGACAGAATCTATGACCTGGGGTTCCTGCTGACCCTGTCGTTCATCGCGACGCTTTGGGTCATCCCGGGCTATGCTCCCGTGCTGGCTGCCCTATGCTTCTTTTCAGGGGCCCTGCTGTTTCTCATTTTCCAAAAAAAAATAGACGGGCTCTTTTTGAGGATGGTCCGGCGATGGAGAATAACCCCG
>JAHJLU010000763.1 GCA_018821745.1 Myxococcota bacterium
CTCCACATTACGGATGCACAGCACGCGACGCTGGTCACCCATGATCCGTGGCCTTATGAGCTGGGGGGTTTTTGCAACCGTACGCTCGTGGCTGCGGACAAGATGGTCTGCGCCACCTGGGACGGGACAGCGACCCGGGTCTCAGCTGTCGATATGCGGGACAGCACGGAGATTGTCTCCTGGGAAGAGCTCACCATTCCAGGGCAGGTGTATGAAATGCACATGACCCCGGAGGGGGCGCTCATCCAGCTCTTCTCCACGCCCGCCGAGACGGGGGACCTGCCTGACACGCTCTACGGCGTCAGGTTCACCGGAGACGGCACGCCCCAGGTGCTTGGCCCCGTTGTGCTGCCCGGCTCCGAGCTCGTCCAGTTTGAGAACGGGTACAAGTCCTGGCACAGCACCTTCCTGACCCTTGACGCCACCCACACGGGGATCCGCTTCTCGGGCTACGACGCCACCGGATATCAGGGCGGAATCCTCCCCATCTCCTTTGACGCCAGCGCGCTGACCCTCCTGCCCACGTTGAAGACCAATGGGCGACCGGAGCATCATGTGGCAGGGGAGGGCGACCTCATCGTCTGGACGGGGGATCACGCAGAGTTTTTCCAGGACTATCTCGCGCCGGACCCAGCTCCGGCCTTGCGGTCTGCGTCGGCCCACTCGGTGCTGCGGGCCGTTCCCTGGGCGGATACACAGGTGGCGCTGCTCCTGACGGACCTGTGGGACAGAACCGCGAAGATCGGTATCTATGAAGCATCGGACACGCACCTCGACGCGCCGGTGGCCATGGTTGACCTGGCCGACATCATACCCGAGGAGAGCCCCTGCTATGGGTACTGGACGCAGGGCATGGGCTACTCTCGTGCGGTGCTGCTTGGTGACGCCCCCTATCTCTACCTGCTGTGGTCCGAGACCCACCCGGACCATTACGGCAGTGCGCTCCCCGATGGTGCTGAATACGAACCCACCCATTTGCTCGTGCTGGATCTCTCCGATGAGACCTCCCCGTGGATCGTAAGCCACACCACATTCCCCACAGGGTTTGCCTATCAACCTGGGTGGTTCATCGGTGGTTCTATCCCGGCCCGCCTGGGTCCGGAGCTTGTGCAGAACGGCCACCTCATCCTGTTCAAACCCTACCCCTTCTCCCACTATGAAGAGCACGGGGTTCCCCACTCCTCCCTCGCGCTCCTCGATGTCTCGGATCCTGCCCACCCGCAGCTTTCCACCTACTCCCCCGACGAGGGAGTGGTCGTGAGTCCCCTTCACAGCGGCGGCGGCCAGTTCTACGCCACGATCTCGCAGCCGGTCTCCCAGACCCAGACAGCCTTCTACCTGGCCCGGTGGGGCAACGGCGCCTCTCCCCTCGTGGCCTCCCACGAGCCGGTGAACATACCCGGGTTGGCTGTCCACTATGATGCGACGACTTCAGAGCTCATCACCCTGGACTACCAGACCCTGGAGACACAGACGCCCGACGCGGAGAGCTGCTTTGCCAATGGGCTTCATTGTTCATACGGTACTTCCTGTGTCTGCCAAACCCGGCTCCTGCGCCGATCCAGTTTGAGTGACGCCGGAGCCCTCATTGAGCACACCTACAGCTTTGACGGGTATTTTATCCATGACGTCTACGTTACGGACACCCGTATCGTTGTGCTGGTACAGGTGATTGAGTGGTGGTTCACGGCCATGGGAGAACCACTCCCCGAGCATTTTATGGCGATCGGGACAAAGCCGCGTGGCACACCGGACTCGGAGGCGTTCTCCTTTACCCCGATAACCACCTTGTTCACGTATACCGGCCCCATCATCTTCGCGGATGAACACCTCGTGTATCTCCATGATAATGAGAATCAGACAACTTTCGTCGTAGACACGGATGAGAACTCAACCGCCCACACCGACTTGTTCCGGGACTACAGCCCCCTGACGCAGGTCCGGGAGAGTCGCGGCGGGACCCTCTATTTTCCCGGACACTGGAACGGATTTTCCCGGTGGAGCCAGCAGCAGTAGCCCAGAAGCGTATATTTACAGCTGTCAGTAATGAAGCTAGGATACCTCTGAAATCAATACACTTCTTCAACGACCTTCGCTGCTGTGCGGTCATCGTGATCATCCCCGATACGTATCTCCATTGGCTCATGTCTTTGATATTCCAGGTGGGCCGCTGCCGCTTTGACAAGACTGGATGGCACGATGCGTCCAGAGAGTGATGAAACCCTTTACTTTGAGCAGGCTGCTGTGGCAGCATGGCTTTCGTGTCCTGCAATTGGGTACGCGCAAATAAAACCATGCCCCCCAATGCCCACGAAGCAACACGTCATTCTGTGTGATTGCACTGGCGGTGTGAACGAGCCAGGAGCCGGGAGGCCTACATGCGATGGATCGGCGAAGAGTATCAGTCAGAGGAGTTTTCCCCGCGGACAAGGCAGTGGTTTCACCGGGTGATAGTCTCGTCAATGCCAACGATCATGGCGGCAGCCACTATCATCCTGCTCAGTTTTGCCCTGGGGGCCTGCAAAAAAACGTCACCTGATGGTGGCCAGCGTGTCGCCAGGTTCCTCAAGTGCCTCGATCAGGGCAAGTCCGCCCCCCCTGACCAGCGCGCTACGCTTGTTTCAGACTGCGTGTCCAGGGAACAGCTATTCGCCAGAGCCAATTGCAATGCCGCCTGGAAAACCTCCCAGACCGCACCCCCGGACGAGAGGTGGCGCGTTATCGCAAAGAGCTGCGGCGCCCAGTACTGCTCCGACCTTAAGGCTCCCAAACCTGAGCTTTGCCGCCACCTTTTGGGCCCCGGCCCCCAAAGCGTCACACCCCGGCAGTGGATGCATTTCCACAGCGCTATTCTCAGCCTGGATGCGGGCGGCCACCTCTCCAAGGAGCACCAATCAAAGGCCCTTGGCGCCCTGGCCGGCGTACTTCTCATTCGAGTTCCCGCCCCCGTACCACCACGCAAGTAACAGAAGGCCGCCCGCGCGGCCGTCCAAATCCCTGGTCTTTTAACTCTCGCCTGTGTGATCACTTCAACCGCAATTGGGAAGTCAACTGGAATTCGCATCAACTCAGCAGCCGCAGCCCGAGCAAGGGACGCAACTGGGCGACCAGATGCAGTTGGCTCCGCTATGTATGGCCGGACTGATACAGAACTGCCAATTCCCGCTACCGCAGCACTGCCAGTTATTACTGCTCTGAAACTCGCACTGGTTTCCAGGCTTCAACTCACAGGCCGACTGCACGGCTCCAAAAAGATCCGGGGAAGCCATGCAGAATCTGCACGGCGCCACCAGGAACGTGGCGAGGAGGTTTGAACACGCGAATGGAGCCGCGCTGAAGGGGGGGAATCCCTGTGATAAAAGGGTCCGATGGGTGTCCGTCGTTAACGTGGCTGCGGGGGAAGGAGGGAAGAGGAGACGAAGACTGCGGGCAAGATGCCCGGGTCCCAGGGAAGAGGAGGCGAAGAGTGCGGGCAAGATGCCCGCGGTCCCAGGGGGAGACTGGGGTTCCGGGTAAGAGGGAAGGGGGTAGTGAGTCACAGTTGAAAGCGCTATCAGCTCAATCCCCAATCCTGAAGAGTTTATCCGTCTGCGATAACTTCAGCACGATATACTCCTCCCGGTTCAACTCTTCGGGCAACTTGTCCTTGAGTATCGATGCCACAAACTGGATGCCCTCGCTGTTCACCAAATTGGAAATTTTAAGGAGCTGATTATCGTGCATCAGTTCCTTTTTATCGTTCAGTAAAAAATGGAAGCAGGGGATATTCTCTTCATCGGCGAACAGGGTGTAGGCGATATCAAAGCAGGAAATTTCCCCCTGCTTTTTCCCCGAACTGAAATTGGTGTTGAACGCGCTGAACTTGTACAACCGCTGACCTTTTGTGTTAACAGTCGGATCAACCTTCAAGGCGTACTGCTCACCATAGAGCGTCTGGGAAATTGAAGCGAAGTGCTTGTTGAATTTATCTTTCTGTTCCTTGATTTTCTGCTCGAATTCAGAAGAAAAAAGGGCATCGTCAATGTTGTTGAGGCGTTGGTTGAGTGAGCCTAGATTTTCGTCCACCTCAACCAATTGATGAACAGTATTCTCATAATCTCCCTTTTTTCGGTGCGCCTCATTGAGCTCGGAGATCAACTTTTCCAACTCCTCAAAGGACTCATTGCGGGAGATGGCGGCGGATAACTCTGCTTCTTCCTGCAAAAGGCGGTTTAGGCTTCCCTTCTTGGATTTGATGTCGGTTTCAAGCCTTGGCAGATCCTTCGCAATATATCTGACCTTTGCGTCTATCATCTGGTTGTGAAAGCTGCACAGGTCAGCAAATGTCTTCTGAATGCCTGATACTTGTTCGGTTGCCTGCCGGTATATTTGTTCCAGCTGCTGGAGATCGATTTTCGAAACACTCTTTTCAAGGTCCTGCTTTGCCTCAGCGATCAACTCATGTCGAATGGTTAACTTGCCGATTTCAGAACTCGCCATATTGATCTGATACCTAATATTGTTCAAGGTATCCAGATCGGATTCAAAGTTTTCGTTCAGGTTGAAATTCGACTTGCGGCGATTCAAGACCGCAATTTCTTCTTCCAACAGGGCAAGCGCTGTCTCATATGCTGACTTCGTCTGCTCCTTTTCGAGCCTTTTTTTGAACGCCTGTTCCAGGCGAATCGACGTCAACAGCTCCTGCTTGGTATCACCCTGTTCAAAATCGCACCCCAGCAAAAACAGATACAGCGTCTCATACTCAGAGTCACGAGTATACGCATCCAATATTTTGAGGGTATTATTAATACTCAGGTCTTTGTAACGGATATTGTGGGATATGATTTGCCGGAATGTAGGTTTTTTGCCGTAGTGCCCAGGAAACAAAATATTGGTCAGTGCTTCATCAAATTCATCGTCTGTGTGGTTCACTCCATTAATTCTCTGAATCTTCTGGTTTCGCGGCAGGAAGTTTCGTTCAATACAGATTTTCGGGGAGTCTTCGTTCGATAAATCTTCCTTTAAAGTCAGAGTGATAAGGACCTTCTCCTTAATCAGGAACTCCTTTACCAGTCTGTACTCTTCTTTTTTGTTTTCCGGGTCAGTGTAGATTTGCTTTGGACTTGCTCCCAGGCAAAAGTCGATGAGCATGAGAACTGTGGTCTTGCCGACATTATTACCGGTTTCTGTCCCCTTTTTGCTTGGGGTTTCGTCGACAATCAGATTGATGCCGTTATGAAATTGTATCTCACGGATCAATTCGGTGTGGCTTGAAATTGTCAGGGACTTTACAAACATAATTCGACCCGCCCTTGCTCGTTCACGTTGATCAGATTCAATAAATAGAGCCAGTCCAAGCACAACACAAACACCGGCATGGTCATCGCCCGCTGCTTTTTGGTGTTCTGGTACAGATCCAGCAGATCCATGCTGTGCATCTCACGGAGCGCTTGCAGCACAAAGGCGCCGTTGTAGTAGATGCTCTGTTCAGGGTGAATATTATCAGGAAGCAGCATTGGTAGTCCCTACCGGATTTTTGAATATTTTGCAGCGGATAAACGAGTCCACCACCAGAATCTTTACGCTGAGCTCCAGCTCCTCATAAGGGATGGCCTTGTAATTTGCACTCTTTTGAACCCTGTCGGCCACGCACTCGATAACTTCGAAGAACAGGGCATCACCACTCAACCGGTCCATGTTGATAAGGTAATCATGGCGTATTGCTTCCAGCACTGAGGTGCTTTTATTTGCGCCCTCCCTGTCAAATTCCGAATAGATTGTGTCCAGCCGACCATAATGGATCTTGTAATCATCAATAATAACAGCCGAATTATCCAGATTGTTAGAGTCGATCTTCTGCTCGATTTCAAAAGGGGTGGTTTCAACGGCCGACGCGTTTTGGCGCCAATCTTCTTGGGCAAGAATGTTGATGATGGCGGCAAGATTGGAATCCAGCTTTTGTGGTTCAAACGCTTCCCCCAGCTCCTTTTTAATGAATTCGGCAATCAGGCGTAGGTCGTCAATGCTCAGCGCCTCGATAATTTTTAAAATGGATGCAATATCGTAGATGTCAGTCTTGGGGGCAAATGTCAGGTTGTGAGGATTGGCGAAAGTCATCCTGCGCAGTGCGCTGGCGTCTTTTGCAATTGATATGAATTTAAAGGCATAGCCAGCATAGGCAGAGAGGTCTTTGCTCAGCGCCGATTCCACCTTGTCTTTGGTGTTCGTTGCAGAGACTTGAATGATTATCCTGTTTGTCTGATCGATAAGGTCTATTGCAGTGGCGTTTGCCTTGATGGTGTTCAGGTTCTCTAATTCCCAGCCAAACAACATATTGAAAAAATGCTGGTAGAAGCTCTCGGAATGGAGATGTAGATCCAGAATGTTCAACCTGCCACGATTTTCAATCCTGACGGCGAGTGTTGATAACTTTTCGTCTATGATGTCGAAATAGAGAGACCTTTTCATTGGGCCACCAATTTTGGGTGATCAAGAATTTTACAATGATTCACCGCTGAGATGGATCATAATCCTAGGAGATTTACACCATGTTTTATGCCTTTTGCCGAGTGAAATTTGCATGCCTGAACAGTTATTGTTGCGTTCTCCGGCAGTCGTTTCGGTTTCTGACATTCCTGTATTTTTAGCATATCCCGCGTTCAGTTGCCATATTTTGCGATTACATGGGGTCTGAGTGCACGTGTCCATTTGGAGGATTTACTCCCAAAGGCCCCAATCTGCAGTGCGTGCTGAGCCTCCAAAAAACTGCGCCATCTGCTCGCGCAGAATCCAAAGCCCATCACCTCGGAAAGAAGGGAAAGCAAAGAGTGCGGGCAAGATGCCCGCGGTCCCAGGGAAAACCGGGTTCCAGGGAGGAGAGCGCCGGTCCCCGAATGCTGGACAATGGTGGGGAGGGGTGAGCTTGGCCTCTTCTGCCTCTTTGGCGCCGCACCCCGAGAGGGCCATGCCTGATGCAAGGGAGCCTCCCAGGAGGAGGACTCCCAGGACTCCTGAAGGATATGATGGAGAAGAGGATGAGCCGGAGCTGCGGAGTTTCATGTGGCGCTCCTTGTCCTGGACCCCCAAGGCTAATGGAAGGCTTTTACGTGATAGATGATTCGAGGAGCGAAGAGAGGAAGAAGGGGCGAAAGTGCTTATTTGCGCTTGCGTCTGACGACTTTTTTCTTTTTAACAACGGGTTTTTTCTTGATGATCTTTTTCTTTTTAACAACGGGTTTTTTCTTGACAACCATCTTCTTCTTTTTGCCATGACCCATTTTCTTAACAACCACTTTTTTGTGGGTACGTTTGTGTCTGGGGGCAACCACCATTTTTTTGTGGGTACGTTTGTGTCTGGGGGCAACCACCACTTTGTGGGTGCGTTTGTGTCTGGGGGCAACCACCACTTTGTGGGTACGTTTGTGTCTGGGGGCAACCACTACGGGCCTGGTGGTGACAAGGGGACGCGTGGAGACCACGGGGCGATGGGTCACGGGGCGTCTGACGACTACGGGACGATGAACAACTCTGTGTCTGACCACGGGGCGTCGCGCAACGCGTCTGTAGGTGCGGGGGCGAACTGCAGTGCGGTAGTAGCGTGGCCTGTGGTATCTGGCTGCCCAGCCGCGATAATAGTTTCTGTTTGCGCTGTAGTAGGAGAGAGCTGAGTTGTACTGTGTCCAGGTGTTGGGAACAAATATACGGGCGCCGTTTCTGTAGTAGTAGGGGCGGCTGAGGGTGTCGAAATAGACAAGGTTTCCATGGTAGTAGTAGGGATTCCAGTTTGCTGTGGCGTAGGTCTCGCTGCTGGAAACGGTGACTCTTGCTGGGGTTGCTGTTACTGTACAACCGCTGATGGCCATGAGAGCACTCAGCGAAAGGATAACAGTCGATACCAAAACGTTTTTCATATCGTACTCCTTTTTTTTCAAAGATGCGCTGACCGCATATGTTAGGATAACTGCCAAAGCTGACCCTGGCGTGACGGCGAACTATACTGGGCAACTACGAAAAAACATAGATCAAATTCACAAAATCGACGTTACTTAATAAAGGCAAAGAAAACAACTTGGTATGCCTGTTTTGTGCGGCGCTGCCTGGCATTTGACGGGTGAAGAGGCAACCCTGCGGCGTCGGAGAATGCATGGCCAAATCAACACCACAGTGCCTTGGAGATGCTGTTGAAGTCGCCCATGGAGTCCACCACCTCACCAACAATTGACCTTTTGGGCTCAACTCCTGACAATGAAGACATGTTCGCCCTGGAATCTACCTGCCAGGGCATGAACGAGGTGCAGCAGCACCCGGAAGAGTTCTGAGCCACTTCACGAAAACGACGGGGCAATCATGCGCCCAGGCGGCAGAGGGATGAGTCCGCCCGAAATCCCGGGAGAGGGCATAAACGCGTTGCCGCTACCCTGAGTCAAAATACCCACAAACGGAGAAGGGAATGGAGCCCAAAACGCACAACGACATCAAGAAAAGGAGCTGCCCGCAAGCAGCGGAATTCGGAAACAGTGTTTTGGGAACTCCTGATATTTCGCACGGCTATTGCGCTAATAACAATATATGGTATGCTCCATTGGAAAAAATGA
>JAHJLU010000764.1 GCA_018821745.1 Myxococcota bacterium
CCGCTCTTTCCAACAAAGCCCACGCCCGCCAGCACCGCCACATATCGCTCCGGGATGGGGGCACTGTCCACCACCACACGAAAGGAGCCCTGTGGCAGGCATTCACGAGCCACAGCCGTAAGGGTCTCCTGAACCCGCAGGTGGTAATCCACGCCCCAGGCATACCCCGCCACGGGCCAGGGCACACCGTCAACCGCCCCGGCGAGCCCGTAGGGGAGCGCGGCCGAGATAACCGCCCGTGCGCCCTCCAGTACATTTCCCGCAGAGACCTTGAGCGACAGGTGCTGCTGAAGATAGTCCATTTTTCCCTGCATGGCGCCACTGAACCACAGGCTTACCGCTTCGGGAACCTCATGGGGCCCCGGTGGGGCTATTCCCCACGCCACAACACCATGGCGGGCCATTGCTTTTGTCAGTTTTCCCAGCGTGGACTCCAAGAGCTGTTACCCTTTCCTTGCCGCCAGCCTCCCCGGGTACACCGCGGGCACCCAAGGGCGACAGCCAGCCCAGTATGGCGGGAAAATCCCCAAATGTCCACGGGATGACACAGCTCTCCGTAAATTTGTTTCTATGGGTAGAAATTAGTCGGGAAAGATTCTCCGCCGGGGCCCCGTATGACCTTGGGCTTTTAACCATAAGGAGGATCACCATGAAAAAGCGTACCCGAGTCCTGTTTGTTTTTGCTGTCGCCCTGATGGCGCTTGTTATTGCCACCCCCGTGAGTGCAGAGGATAAGGTGAGTGAAGAAATAAATCTCGGCGGAGAGACTCTGGAAGGAGTGCTCGACGGTCCCGGGGGAGATTTTTTCCGGCAGCGGGATATTTTCATCCAGCACTCCCTCATCACCTTCCGCGACGACTTCATCCCCGAGATGGTCATAACCCTGGAAGATTTCTAATCAGTCCCCTCCGGTTCCCCCAAATATCACCGTACCACCGCAAATAATCCATGATCACCAGGATTAATCTCCCGACACGATCCGCAACCGGCTCATGATTGTTCACCTGTTTCAGTCGACAAACAGATGCAAAAATGGGGTCAGAGTTAAGGAAAAAACGGCTCTAGCGATTAAGGGAGTATAGGAAACGTTTCAGTTCCTTATTTATAAGGGTTTGGATAAGACATGAGGAACTGAAAGGATATGCAGTAGGGGGTACAGGGGGGACAAAGAGTCCCCCATGGCCGTCAAGGGAGGGTCTGGGAGGTGAGCCAGCATGTTTCGAAGAAACACAGGCACCGTGCATAACTTTCACAGTTAGCCTGCTGGCGAAGACTTCGCAAACGCAATGAAGACTCCTAATCGGAGTCTTCCGTTTGCTCAGCGCCCAGCGGGGGTCGTCAGGGGGCCAGCGGCCCCTTGACCTCGGGTTTGGGGTGAGTAGCCCCAACTCACGTACAATCAAAAAAACAACCAATATAACAGAACAGTTACTGTCAAAAAAAGATTTGACTGTTCATAAGGTGTCCGCGGAGATCGTGCCGGGGTGAAAAATTGTGGGATCTTGCCTCCGGTATTATGCTGTGACCTCGGGAGTGATCCGCTCCCCGGAAAGGACACAGTTCATGGCGCAGAACAAAGCCAAAAAGAACCTGGTTGTAGCCATCGCCGGCGGCGGCACCGGGGGGCACCTCTATCCCGGTCTGGCCCTGGCCGAAGCCTTCCTCGAGGAGGGCGCCAGCGTGCATTTTGTGGGCTCAAAACAGGGCATAGAGGCTCGCGTAATCCCCAGGGAGGGTCTGCCCCTCCACTTCATTCCCGTGCGCGGCATCAAGCGCATGGGGCCTCTCACGCGCATTCTGGGGCTCCTTATCCTCCCGGCGGCCTTTTTCAAGTGTTTGTATCTTCTCTTGAAAATAAAACCCGACCTGGTGGTGGGGGTGGGCGGCTACGCCTCGGGCCCCTTTGTCATGACCGCCGCCTTTTTCCGTTATAAGACCGCTATTCTGGAGCAGAACACCATCCCCGGCGTCACCAACCGCATGCTGGGAAAGGCGGTGAAAAAAATCTACCTCTCCTTTGACGAGGCCGGGAAGCATTTCCCGAAAGAGAAGCTGGTCCATGCGGGGAATCCCGTGCGCAAGGGCATCCGCGACCAGATCCTGGGTGCGAAGAGTGCAAACACCGTCGCTGGGAAGAACCTGCTGGTGTTCGGTGGCAGCCAGGGGGCTCATACCATCAATATAACCATGGCGGCCGCGGCGCCCCTCCTTGCGGGGATGGGGGTCACCATCCGCCACCAGACGGGCCCCAAGGACACACAGGAGGTCAGCGAAGCCTACGAGAAGGCGGGGGTCTCAGCGGAAGTCTCGGAATACATCTATGACATGGCCACCGCCTACCAGTGGGCCGATATCATCGTCTGCAGGGCCGGCGCCACCACCATCGCGGAGCTCACCATCGCCGCGCGGCCCGCCATCCTTATCCCCTTCCCCTACGCCACGGACAACCACCAGGAGGAGAACGCCCTCTCCCTGGAGCGCGACGGCGCCGGTGTGTGCATCGCGGAGCGGGACCTCTCGGCGGAGATCCTGGCGAAAAAAGTGGAGGCAATCCTGGGTGACCCCCAGGCCATGGCCCGCATGGGAGAGAACATGACAAAGCGCTCCCGTCCCCGGGCGGCGGAAGAGATTCGGGATAATATGAAGACTCTATTGGGGGGAGCTCCCCTCACACAGGAGAAGAAGGCACATGGATAAGGGCACGCTCTTTCGCGAACGGGTAAAACGGGTCCACTTCATCGGCGTGGGCGGCATCGGCATGAGCGGCATCGCCGAGATTCTCCTGGATCTGGGCTACGAGGTCTCGGGCTCCGACCTGCGCGGCAACGACAACACGGAGCGGCTCCGGGCCAAGGGCGCCCACATCTTCATCGGCCACGGGCCACAGAACGTTGTGGGGAGCGATGTGGTGGTCCGCTCCTCGGCGGTGCGGCCGGAGAACCCGGAGATCACCAACGCCAAAAATCTGGACATCCCGGTGATCCCCCGGGCGGAGATGCTGGCGGAGCTCATGCGGGTGGCCGACGGCGTGGCCGTGGCGGGAACCCACGGGAAGACCACAACCACCAGCCTCATGGCGACGGTCCTGGCCGCCGGAGACCTGGACCCCACGGTGATCATCGGCGGAAAACTCAACGCCATCGGCACCAACGCCAAACGCGGCGCGGGCAATCTCATGCTGGTGGAGGCCGACGAGAGTGACCGCAGCTTCCTCTTCCTGCGCCCCATGGTCACCTGCGTCACCAACATCGACGAGGAGCACATGAACGCCTACCGGGATCTGGAGGATCTCAAGGACTCCTTCGCCACGTTCATGTCCTCCGTACCCTTCTACGGGTTCAATCTGGTGTGCAGCGACAACGCCCTCCTCATGGAGGTGGCCGAGAAAGTCCACCGGCGTATTATCACCTATGGCATCAGCAAAAACAGCCACTATCGAGCGGTGGAGGTCAACCTGGATGGCCAGGTGAGCACCTATGAGGTGGAGGCCCACGGCAAACGCCTGGGAAAAATCACCCTGAAAATGCTGGGACGCCACAACATCCAGAACTCCCTGGCCACGGTGGCGCTGGGGATGGAGATGGGCATGAAGTTTTCAACCATCCAGGAGTCCCTGGAGAGTTTCATGGGGGTGGATCGCCGCTTCACCATCAAGGGAGAGCCCCGGGGCATCCTGGTGGTGGACGACTACGGCCATCACCCCAC
>JAHJLU010000765.1 GCA_018821745.1 Myxococcota bacterium
AGCCAGCTCTTCAGTTCCATGCCCAAAGGCGTCATGCCTCTCCCCGCCATGCCCTGACAAGCTGATGTGGCGCGAGCACGGCTAGCGCCAGGTGATCACCGCAGGGTTGCGGCGAGGTATGCTCACGACCGGGTGCCGGGGAACACCAAACATCATGGCGCAGCCGATACGGCGGCCCTCAGGGAGAGTCAGGACTTCCTGCAGCGGGCCGTAGGTGTCGGCAGCCATCTTGACGAAACCGGCCCAGCAGGTGCCGACGCCGAAGGCGGGAGCGGCGATGTCGACGTGGGTCATGGCGATGACGGCCTCGGTGGGGTCGTCGGCCCCGTCGGTCCCCGGGATATGCGCGAAGAGCAGGTGGGGTGCACCGTGGCAGATGGGATCACCGCCGCCGTCCCACTTCTCGATGATGAACGGCGCGTAGGGGGCCAGGGGATGCTCGGTGTCGATGATCGACCGCATCCAATCAATGGTCAGGCCCGCAACCCGGCGGACCTCACCAGGGTCGGACAGTACGAGCCACTGGACAGGCTGCTGGTTTCCTCCCGAAGCGGCATAGCGTGCGGCATCGAGGATCCCGGTGATGGTCTCCCGGGGAACATGCTCATCGGTAAAGACCCGAATCGAGCGCCGTTTCTTCATATACCGTTCGAGGGTCCTCGGCTCGATGACCCCATCAATGGTACCACATACAATCTTTTCCTCGCGGAGGTAGTCAAGCACCAACGCCTCTTGCGGACAGAACGCCTCACAATGTCCGCACTTCAGACAAAACGCCTCCATCTCGGAAATGATCTTCGGAAAGGCCGGGGCGACGGCGCGTTCGATGATGCCGAGCACACAGCCTTCGGCACATGTGTTACAGCGAATACAGCTTGTTTCATTGATGATAAGTCTGGACATGAGCATGATTCTCCCATTGGTCAGTTCATTGATTCAGCTCCTGAATGGACTGACATTCGCAACAAGTACATATGAGTAAGCAATATCAAAAAACTGATATGAGGCAACAGATTTCAGTGAGGTAACATCAAAGACTATCCCTCAGGCCACCATCAAAGGCTCGTTGTACACAATATTTAGCCAGCAGGTCCCATAGGAATTATACTAAAATGAAAACAAATAATTTTCTCATGCTGCCTCCACTATACTTGAATATCCCAACTGTTGCGCGAATTCAACTCAAAGAGCTACCGTTCCCCCCTTGTTGGACTGAACAGCCAAGGTGGCGATAACGTTCACCGGGAGGGAGACAATAGATACATCATTACAGTTGGAGTCAGGGTTTTACAGCGGGGCCAGGAGGCGGACGAAGGTCCAGAGGAAGAAAAAGCCGGGAATCCCGGTGATACTGTCCAAGAAGCCACGGGATTCTTCGCCGGGGCGTTGAATGTTCTCCCATGCAAACGGGGGCTCCCAGGCCTGTTGGGGTGATGCCCACAGGGGCTGATGCCTGCGGGGCATACTCCTGGGGAAGGAGCGCAGCGCCATGCGGGCCAAGGAGCAATACCCCCGCTTCGGCCTGGGGACGCAGCAATCACAGTGCCCGGATGTATTCAACACGCGGTCAATAGCACGGGCTGCCTCTGGGGCAGGGATCATGTCCATTCCCGGCCCCTGGAACGCTGCGGGAAACTCTCTCACGATGGAATCCTCGGGCACAAAAAGATTTCCCTGCCGCTCATTTCGGAATTGCTCCTTTTTCACTCCCCGGGGCTTCCACTGCATGGAGACGAGCTCCAGTTTATGGCTGCAGGGCCTGTTCCCCAGTCGTTCCCTGAGGGACTCTCTTTTCTTCTTTATTAACCACTCCCGCTTGCGGGGATGGGACTCGGGATAGTGGTCATAGAGCCGGTCGGGCACCTCCCCGATGATGGAGAGCTCTGCGTCCCCGGCGAGGCAATCGTCGTGACTGCCAACAACCCGGCAGCGGTTATCAATCCCCAGCGCCATCTGGTAGGCCATGATATCCCTGTAGGGATCCTCGAGGATGTAGCCCCCTTGCTGTGCGCGAAATTCCAGCTCGTCGAGCATATCCGAGGGAGTCATGGGGACCAGCGCAAAGCTCCCGTCGGGCTGCTGTTCAAGAAGATACCCCGGATAGCGCATGCCCAGGGGATCATCCAGCGGGTTGTCCACATTGATGAGCGCCACATTTTTGATGTCCCTGTTATAGCGCTCTTCAATCGCCGCAACGTCCCCCCCGGGAGATTCATTATATTTCCTCTGGGTGTACTCTTTTACGCGCATCAGGTAATCCATGGGGGCGATCAGATCCAGTTGGTCGGGCTCATGGGGCTCCAGCACTCCCCGCCTTGTGTCCCTTTGGCGCTGGAGATAGGGCATTATATCAATTATTTTCCCTTGTTTGATTGAATCCTCTGGTTTCATGACTGCTCCTGCTTTCCATTTAACTGTGTAGAGAACCATGAACTAAGGTAAGATTAAAGCCTACATTTATTATTATAGGCGGTGATCGTGCCAAAACCAGTGGGAAAAACAGGGATTATTTCCACGGCGCTCTCGTCACAATTTGGCGAATACAAATAGAGCTTTTTCAATCACCTCCCTTTTTTTTTCTCTTTTCCCGGAAAATTCTCAACTTGCAGACAGGTCCAAAAATGTCTACTATCCACCATTGGGGACACAGTTATCCTTTCTTTGTGTGGTTGTATTACTTTGCTGTCTGTTCAAGTGTTTTTGACCCTGACCAGTTTCAACTGTGTCCCCTTTCCTTTCTTTTCATCCGATTTCTCTCTAATTTCTTCATGCGGGACGCACCTTCGCGCGGGGAGTTTTACCCTTCGCCCGGGGTGTGGATCACGTGAATAGTCCCTGCACACCGTGCGGACCGCGGATAACAAATGTGAGATCAGTGGGGCGCCGTGCCATCCGCGCCGG
>JAHJLU010000766.1 GCA_018821745.1 Myxococcota bacterium
CGGCCCCGGTGCAGGAGGATCCCATCACCAGAGCGGTCAACTCAGTGCTGGACCGTGCGACCCTCATGGTCTCCAAGCACCACATGGTGCGAACCGTCCTTGGTATCCTCGCGGCCCTCGTTCTCTTCGGGGTGACAGTGGGATATTCCTTTGATCACCGGTCGGATCTCACCTCCTTCGGCAAGTACCTCCTCAAAATATCCATTATCCTCTCCATCGGCTTCGCGTTTGCACGGGCGCTGGCCTCACTCATCGGGGAAGGTGCTGAAACTCTTGGAAAATGGTCCAACCTGGGGCTACTGATTTTCCTGCCCGCCATGCTGGGACTGCTGGGAATCTCCCTGTACCTGGAGGATGGCCAGCGGTACCTGCGGCTCTTCGTTGTCCCCAAGATCATCTCTCTCTATCTGGGGGCGGCCGCAATCGCGGTCTTTGCCACCTTCGCCCTCATCCGGGACAAATCCAGCAGGCAGCTCCTCAAGAGTCCCTTTTTATGGATTCTTGGCGCATACGCCCTGTGGCTGCTGATCCACACCGCCACTTCCATCATGCCCAAGGTTACTTTCTTCGGATCCATCGTCCGGCAGATGGGAGTGATCACAACCCTCGCCATCATGATCACCACCGTGGGGGCCATGCTCTTCATCCGGGGCGATAAAAAACGGGCACGGGCCTTTATCTACTTTATTCTATTCGTCGGTTTTCTGGTGACGGTGCGGACCTGGTACGAGATCACTCTCACCGACGTCAAAGGCTACCGGCCTTCCGGCTTTGCGGGGAATCCCGACTTCAACGGCAGCCACTTCATCTTTATTGTCCTCACCAGCTTCTTCATGTTCATGGTCTCCCGCTCTGTCATCACGCGGATTTTCACGGGCATGCTCTTTGGCATGGCGGCCATGGCCCTGGCTATAACCCAGGTGAGGGGTGCCATTCTCGGTCTTGGCGTTGCCTCCCTCATTACCATGTTCATTTATCGCCCGGAGAAGAGTCTCCCCAGGCGTCAGATCTTCTCGCGCATGCTCTGGCTGCTGGGAGCCCTGACCCTCAGTTATATTCTTTTCCAGATCTTTATGGAGAGCTATCTTCCCCCCGACACAAAAAACATCGGGCTCAGAAATCAGGCTATCAGGCTGCTCAACGACCGCATCGGGATCACCATCATCGCTGTGCTGGCAGTGGCTCCGCTCTTTGCCGGTCTCTTGTGGAGCTCCTTCGGGAAGCTCCGCACCCGGCTGTCGGTTTTTGCGTCCGTGGGGTTCCTGCTCCTCTTCTCCTTGCTGCTGCCCCCCGTGCGCGGCAAGGTCACCCACTATTTCAAGACCGCCACCCGCTTCGGAAAACTTTTTGACAAGAAGCACGGAGAGCCGCGCTTCAGGCTCATGCCCGCCACCCTCCCCATGGTAAAAAAAGAGGCCATCCACGGTGTGGGCAGAGAAAACTACCGGGTCGGATTTCTCAAGTACAAGACCTTCAACCTCACCTACCTGGATCCGGGCGTCAACTACCGTTCTGCCCACAACATGTACCTGGACATGCTCGCCATGGAGGGAGTCCCCGGGTTTGCACTCTATATGTCGATTCTGCTCTTCGGGCTGTGGGCGGCCCTCTTCAGGGGACGAAAGCTCGGCCGCTTCAGAAAATCGGGCCACTACTCCATCGCCATGGGGGTCTCCCTCATCGGATACATGGTTCACTCCCTGGTGTCCTATGATGTCATCTCCACCTCTCTCTTCATGTATCTCTTCGCGGGCATTGCCGTCGCGCTGGTCTCCTTCTCTCCCACGAAAGAAGTGCAGGAAGCGGAAAAAATCCGGATCCCCAACGACCGCAAATCCCACGGCGAGCTGCTCATCGTATTTATCACGGCCCTGTTTGTGCTGGCCCCGGTCGGATACTACCTCCGCATGCACCACCGCGGCGATCTGGCCCTCTCCGAGGTGATGAAAAACTCCGCCATGCTGAAATACGGGTCAAAAAATATTTCGGCCGCCGATCAGAAGCTCCGTGAGTTCAAACTCCTTGAGCAACGCATAGGCCTCTTCGAGAAGGGGAACAACAGCGAAAAGCTCATAAAATCGCTGCAAAAACAGTTTGGTCTCAAGCCACAGCATCTGACCAACCGCGCTGAGTCAGGGCGCCTCATGCGGCTTCGCCTCCAACAAATGGAGGACAACCTGAGAAAGCGAAAAGTCCAGACAACGGCGAGACTCTCGGGCTTCATGAGAGAACTGTGGAAAAACGCCAACATTCTTTATCGGGTTGCGCCCAAACTCGGCTACCACAGCTATATGGCGGGACATTTATCCCAGGTTCTGCTCCAGTTCCCCGGTCCATATCGTGACGCCATCGCTTCGGAGAAAGAGATTGTCGACTTCCTGATCAAGGTCTCCGTGTTCGGAACGAAAAACAACACAAATCCTGAATCCGCCTACAGCAGGCTCTCCAGCCTTTACTACACCCTGGGGACCTCCAACTTCAACCGGAAGAATTACAAACAAGCCTACACATACTTCCAAAAAGCCCTGGCGGCCGTCTCCGAGTCCATCAACTACGACCGCCTCTATTTTGACACAAACAGAATTAAATCTTTGTTCTTGCTGGAAAAATTCTGCGATATGGACAAATCAAAACAGTCGCTGGATGTGGCCGCCAAGATCCTCCGCACCTCCATCATGGGCACAGCCAAGAATAACCTGAGGCCATACCCCAACTATTACTGGCGCATTGCCCAGGCCTATTTTGAGTCCGTCGCCAAATCCTATCGAAACAAAAACATGGGCGAACTCGCCAAGACCCTCAAGGGACTCACCACAACCATACACACGGCGATTGAAATCACCAAAGAGACCGCTGAATTTGATCGCCGCCGGTTCGTGGGCAAGAATCCCGAGAAGCAGATGGCACAGGAGCGGATGATCACCCAACTGGATGGAGTCCTTGGCTCCCTGGATCGCTCCATGAAAACCATGGCCTCCATGGATCTGACCTCGGTCAGACCCTTCCTCGAAGAACTGAGCAAGATCATGGGCCGCTTTATGGGACCCAAGCGACCACCGGTCTACGGCCGCTGTATGGCAAACCTGAAACTCATGAAAGGTGAATAGAACATGACGGTCAATATTGCCCTGGGGCTGCAATGGGGAGATGAGGGAAAAGGCAAAATCATCGACTACCTCACCCGGTCCGCTCATGTGGTGGTCAGGGCTGCCGGAGGTGCCAACGCCGGTCACACCATCAAGGTCCAGGGGAAGAAATATGTCCTCCACCTGATCCCTTCGGGCATCGTCCATCCAGAGACCCGGTGCCTCATGGGCGGGGGAATGGTGGTGGACCCCATGGGGCTGCTTGATGAAGTCAGTGAGCTTGAGGCGGCGGGAATCTCCCGGGTGTGGGAACGGCTGGGTATCGCGCCTTGTGCACACATGATCCTCCCATGGCACCGCGCCGTGGAGCGAGCACGGGAGTCACGGCCCGATGCCATAGGCACCACTCTGAGGGGCATTGGACCCTGCTATGAATCAAAGGCATCACGGTTCGGCCTTCCCCTGGCGCTGCTGGCCCATGAAGATGAACTGATCCTCCGCCTCACCAGGCTCCGCGAAGATCTCCTGCCGCTCATGGAGCCAGCGTCCGAGATCCCCTCGGTGGAAGAAGTCCTCGCGCTCCTTGCCCCCTGTGCGGCAAAGATTGTGCCCCGCTTCACCAATGTCACCCAGGAGATTGTGGATGCCGAAAAAGCACAAAACACTATCCTCCTGGAAGGCGCCCAGGGTTCGCTGCTTGATCTCACCCATGGCACCTATCCCTATGTGACCTCATCATCCACCATCACCGGGGGAATCCTCTCGGGATGCGGGGTGGGGCCATCCCTGGTGTCCGACACCTTCGGCGTGGTGAAAGCCTACACAACCCGCGTGGGGAACGGGCCCTTCCCCACGGAAATCGACGGTCCAGTCGGGGAGGAGCTGGCCCGCGCAGGACATGAGTTTGGCGCAACCACAGGGCGGCCCAGGCGCTGCGGATGGCTTGACATTGTCGCGCTGCGACATACCATTCACCTCACGGGAACCACTGCCCTGGCCCTGACCAAGGTTGACGTTCTCGAGGTTGTTGATACGGTGAAGGTGTGTACCGCATATCGGCTCCCCGATGGCACCGTGACCGACGTATACCCCGCAGATCCTTACATTCTGCAGGACGTTACGCCAATTTATGAATCCTTTCCTTCCTGGCGGTCAAGCCAGGGTCTGGAAGACGAAAACCTGCACCGATATGTTGATTTTGTTGCAGAACAAACACAGACTCCGATCAGGGTCCTCTCCTTTGGGCCCGATCGATCCCAGACCATTGACCGCTGATCGGGAGGTCCCGACTCTCCTCAAGGAGGAATATTGTGAACTTTACCTGGGACATTAATCCTGAGATTCTCCGCTTGGGGCCCCTGGCCGTGCGCTACTACGGGCTCTTCTTTGTCGGTGTCTTCATCGGCGGTTTTTATTTCATGCGCTGGCAGTTGATGCGCGTGGGATGGACAGAAGAAGACGCCAGTGATTTCATTATTCC
>JAHJLU010000767.1 GCA_018821745.1 Myxococcota bacterium
CACATCTCTCCGAACTCATTTTCCACCGAGGCGTTCCCGCAAAACCCGTCACAGGAGACATCATCAAGGGTACAATTGAATCCGCAGGTGACCTCACCGGTGTAGTATCCCAAATCCTGGCATGTGATGCCGCCCAAATTTTCTCCGTCACAAAACTCTTCTGTGACCTGAATCACACCATCACCACATTTTCCGAAGGCTTCGCACGAACTGAAGTCCAGAGTACAGTCGGGGTTGCACTCCAACGTGCCACCGTAATAGCCTGTGTTGGCGCAGGTCACCCCATCCAAATCAATATCGTCACATTCCTCCTCACCGTTTATTACACCATCGCCGCAGATCACTTCCCCGGTGCATTGGGAGAAGTCAAACACGCAGGAGTCAGAACACTGCAGCGTTCCCCCCTCGTAGCCAACGTCCTCACACTCCAACCCCCTCAGGTTTTGTGCGTCACACTGCTCGTCACCCCGGACCAGGCCGTCGCCACAGATGAGTTCACGGTAGCAAAGCGTCGTGTCAAAGAAGCAGTCCGAGCCGCAAAAAAGCTCGCCCCCGATAAATCCGGCGAGATTGTCGCAGGTATATCCCCCGAGATTCGCTCCGTCACACTGTTCATGGGACTCGATGAGAGTATTCCCGCAAGTGACAGCCCCCGTACAATCGGAGAGATCGTAGTGGCAGTCGGCACCGCAAGACAAAAGCCCGGTACCAAACCCCAACTCTCCACACTGGGTCACGTCCACAGGGGTCCCGTCGCAGAGCTCATAGTCCCCCTGGACGATCCGGTCGCCACATCGCCCCATGGCTTCGCAGCCAGTGAGATCCAGCGTACAGTCGCTGGAGCAGGCCAAGATCCCTCCGTAGAAGCCGAGCTCATCGCAGTAGTGCCCACCCAGAGCGGTGGCGTCACACTCCTCACCGGTATCTATCATGCCGTTTCCACACAGTGTGTCGCCTTTTTTATCGTCACAGGCAGAAAAGACCGAGCATATTATTAAAGCAGCGATAATGTTTTTCATTCCACACCTCCGTGGGGCTATCACAAGGTGACATGAGTCGCCCCACTTATCAAGCCTCCTTTTCCCGGGGGGCCGTCACCCTTGTTCGATGGCATCTCCACACAAACTTTCCCGATCTTTTGTGCGGAAATATGGTATTTTCCCATCATGCAATGGCTGGTTCTCTCGCTTTTACTGACTGTGACCGCTTGTGATTCCCCGGACCGCTCAAGGTCGGAGGAGCCGGCCAGGCGACCGGGCGAGAAGGAGGGCAGCTTTGCAAAACGCCTCTGCCTGACCCGGCCGGGTGCCTCCGAACCCTGTGTCACCTATGCCCGACATCTGGCCTTCGCCACAGGCGGCCTCCGCAGAGATGTAAAGGCTGCGACCACGCGCCTCCGTAACCTTTGTGAAAAAAAGGTGATCGCCGCCTGCACCTTATTGGGAGAATGGTATCACTTTGGCTCACCCCTCTCCCGAAGCAGTGCCAAAGCCCGATATTATCTGCAACAATCCTGCGGTGGAAAATCTCCCCTGGGCTGCACCCTTCTTGCCGAGACGATAATGGGGACAGGAGCATCTCGTGATGTGCTGCTCCGGCTGTTTACCATCGGATGCGCCGGGAAAATCCCCCGGGCCTGCCTCCGTGCGGGCCAAACCACCAGAAGTATCGGCAGCAGGGAGTCTCTTTGGTGGTTCGAGGAGGGATGCCGCCTGAAAGACCCGGCCTCGTGCACAGAATTGGCGGTCAACCTGCTCGAGACCCACCAAGCCGGGACCTCGTCCAGGGCCATGAAAATTCTCCATGGGGAATGCGATGGCAAATGGGCACGGGCGTGTTATCTCCTCTCCTCCATCCACCCTGACAGCCCCCGGGCCCATGGATTTCTTGAGCGCAGCTGCGCCCTGAGATTTGCTCCTGCCTGCGGCCTCATGGGCCGCCGTAACATTGGGGCGGCAAAGTCAGACAAGGAAAGAGCCCGGGCCATCTCCACCCTCCATCTCGCCTGCCATCAGGATGACCGGGACTCCTGTCTGTTTCTCGCAAAAATGTACCAAAAAACAGCAACCACAGGCTCAGACCGTACGCGAGTAATTGATTATCTTGTCCGTGCATGTCTCCTCGATCACCTCGCCAGCTGCGAAAACCTCTTCCACTACGCCACATCCCTGGCGGATCCGTTGAAACGCCGATGGACGGGTTCTCTCATCAGGAGAGGCTGTGACACCCACCTCATTCCCCATCTTTGCTTCCTGGCCTCCATTCTGCCCCATCCCCAACCTCCCCGA
>JAHJLU010000768.1 GCA_018821745.1 Myxococcota bacterium
AGGATCGCTCGACGCTCTTCTGGTCTTTGATCCGGTTCCACCTGGCAATGTAAAAAGAACCCCGCACCGAGGGAAGAATCCGTGTCATGACCGACAACAACAGGTACCGCTTGTAGAATTTTTTCGTCTTGGTAAAGATGGAATCAATCTCGCTCAGCAGTGAAGCATATTCCTTGGTATCCTTGCCTTTTAGCCTACTGCGAATAGCGTTCTCCTGGACTATTTTATTGGCCACAAGCTTGTGTTGGATCATACTTTTGGCGGAATCCTGGTAGTATTTCTCCGCGTTGGCCAGGCCTGCGATCATGGAGGCGTATTTGGCCTTGCTCAGTTTATGGGACGAAATGGACGACTTCAGATACTGAAAAATTTTTCCATAGATATCCCGTTTGAGCGGTGTTGCATATTCCGCCTGGAACTTGGCGCTGTAGCTCGATTCAAATCGATTGGTTCGACCCGGAAACCCGAGCACCAGATTTATCTTCCCCAAAGGATTATGATTATTACTGATTTTCAAAAAGACTTTGGGCTGGTACGGGACATTGGCCAGCTCGAAGGGAACCCCCACTCCTTTTCTGGAGACATAGGCCCGCAGAAAGGTAAAGTCCGCTGTATGACGTGGATAACGCCAATTATCAACATCCCCCCCAAATTTACCAAGATCCGAAGGAGGCGCAAAAACCAGCCTAACATCAGTGATCTTCATGTACTTGTTCAAGTAGTACATGGCCCCCCCGGAGTAAGGTTTAACTTCACAGTGGAGTCCTGTCTTCTTTGCGCACTCTTCGGCGAGCTGCTCCGCTTTTATCCTCATGGCCTTGAGCTTTTTGGTAATCGTCATTTTGGGTTTCACAACACTGTGGACCTGGCTGGTAACATCGGAAATCTCGGCGACAACCATTAAATCATATCCGGGGCAAGGGATCTCGTCGGTAATCTTTTCCGCGTAATACCCCTTTTTCAGAATCCCCCAGTGTTTTCGGGTAGAGCTCAGCGCAGCGATGCACCCATAGGCCACATGATGGTTGGTCACCAGCAACCCTGTTTTGGACACAAAACTCCCGGTCCCGCCATGGGCAACTTTGATTATTGCGGGAACAAGTCGCTCAATCCCTTTGGCATCCAGGGTAAGCCCAAGCTTTTTCAATTTAGTGAAATCCAATTTTTTCTGCAGCTCAATGGGGACGTACATCCCCTCTGCCGCATAGGCTCCGGAAGTGACCAGCATCCCCACTACAAGAAGTGCAACACAAAGTTTCATAGTTCCCTCCAATTGCTTAAACTAAACCATAAACACGAGCGAGGTTCAATGAAGATCGATGGAAATCAGAATTCCTGAACTCCCGTAATATTCTGTGTGTTTTCAATGGTTTTACATTCGACTATGGGCTTATTCCCCAAGGGCCGGATGATGTGTGCCCGCCCGTAGATTCACAGGGGGGAAAAAAATAAGGAGTGGCTGAAGGGATTCGAGGCCGGATCACTCTGATTTCATAGTGTGAATCACCTTCCCGAGGATGCGAAAATCTTCTCTTGATGTCACATCAATGGGGCTGTATTTACTGTTTTCGGGAACCAGCAGGATGCTGTCGACTGCGATGCGCAGTCTCTTCACCGTGGCCTCGTCGCCCAGCAGCGCCGCCACAATGTCACCACGTTCGGCTACTGGTTGTTGCCTCACTATCACGTAATCATGGTCGTTGATGCCACAGTCTACCATGCTGTCCCCCCTGACGCGCAGCGCAAACAGCCTGCCAC
Source organism: Myxococcota bacterium (assembly GCA_018821745.1). Taxonomy (GTDB): domain Bacteria; phylum Myxococcota_A; class Polyangia; order HGW-17; family HGW-17; genus SZUA-580. The sequence continues at coordinate 1,759 of JAHJLU010000768.1, forward strand.
GCCCCCGGGACATAGTGGGAAGCTCAAGGTGTCCGAGACAGTGTTCTTCGGCGAACAGGGGCAGCCCTGCAGCGATATTGCCAAGAATTGGAACGGACACTCCTTCATGCTCATCATTCTCGGGTTCCATGGAGGTACGAACAATATCGATGGTCCTGGCTTTATTCTTCTGCCGCCGGATAAATCCCTTCTCCTCCAGCTTACCGAGCTGCTCGTGGACGCTGGGAGCCTTTATCCCCAGTATTTTGGCCAACTCCCGTGTGGAGGGCGGATAACCATGGTTCTGGGAAAAAACGATCAGCGCTTCAAGAACACGCTTCTGTCCTCGGGTGAGTTTTGTGGGGATATTGCTGTTCATGAGCCACCTCTTTGCTGAATCCTAACATATGAAAGGGTAAACTCAAGTCTTTTCTGCGCCATCGCTTTTGCCTGTAACAGGGCCCCATGGCAACCTGCACCACGTATGGCGAAAAAAAAGGGCTCCCGAAGGAGCCCTTGAAATCAACAAATTCGAAGATTAGCCTTTGAAATTCTGAATGAGATCGTCAACCACAGACTGGTCGGCGAGGGTTGAGGTGTCACCCAACTCGTCAAATTTCTTTACAGAAATCTTTTTCAGAATGCGGCGCATGATTTTCCCCGATCTTGTTTTGGGAAGGCCGTCTGCCCACTGGATGTGGTCAGGAGTAGCGATAGGACCGATCTCGGAGCGGACATGATTTTTGAGCGTCTTCATCAACTCATCAGTTTTTTCGACGCCGGGATTGAGGGAGACAAATGCATAGATTCCCTGACCCTTAATATCGTGGGGGAACCCGACGACAGCTGCTTCAGCTACCGTTGGATGAGAGACGAGTGCCGATTCAACTTCTGCGGTCCCCATCCGGTGACCGGAGACATTGATAACGTCGTCAACGCGACCGGTGATCCAGTAGTATCCGTCTTGATCCCTGCGGCAACCGTCACCCGTGAAATATTTGCCCTTGAAGCTGGAGAAATAGGTATCGATGTACCGGGCATGGTTTTTGAATACGGTGCGGGTTACGCCGGGCCAGGGGAATTTAATGCAGAGGTTGCCCTCATTAACGCCCTCGAGCTCGTTGCCCTGGTCATCGACCAGACAGGGCTGAATACCGAAGAAGGGCAGTGTGGCTGAACCGGGCTTGATCTTTGTGGCGCCGGGAAGGGGCGTGATCATGATTCCACCGGTTTCGGTCTGCCACCAGGTGTCCACGATGGTGCAATTGCCGCCGCCAACTTCATTGAAGTACCACATCCATGCTTCGGGGTTGATGGGCTCACCCACGGTTCCGAGGATCTTCAGGCTGGTAAGATCATGCTTGCGCACGGGCTCGGGACCGCTTTTTGCGATTGCTCTGATGGCAGTGGGGGCGGTGTAGAAGATGTTTACCTTGTGACGCTCACAGATGTCCCAGAATCTGTCCACATCGGGATAGTTGGGGACGCCCTCGAACATAATGGAGGTTGCCGCGTTGGCAAGCGGACCATAGACAATATAGGAATGCCCGGTTACCCAGCCGATATCAGCGGTACACCAGTAAATATCTTCGGGCTTATAATCGAAGACATATTTATGGGTAACAGCAGCATAGGTGAGGTATCCACCGGTTGTGTGGAGCACGCCCTTTGGCTTGCCGGTGGAGCCGGAGGTGTAAAGAATGAACAGAGGATCTTCCGAATCCATGGACTCGTATGGACACACGGGGCGAGCCTCAACCATTTCGTCATGCCACCAGACATCCCGACCTTCGACCATGGTGATGGGCTCGTTGTTTCTTTTGACAACGATGACATCTTTGACCGGAGTGTCACCGGTAATTGCCTTGTCAGCAATACCTTTGAGGTCAATAGGTTTTTTGCCGCGGAAGGTGCCGTCTGCGGTGATGAGGACCTTGGCGCCTGCGTCCACGATTCTGTCCTTGAGTGCGTCAGCAGAGAATCCACCAAACACGATGGAGTGAATGGCACCGATGCGGGTGCAAGCAAGCATGGCGATGGCCAATTCCGGAACCATGGGCAGATACAGACAGACCCTGTCGCCCTTCTGGACGCCTTTAGACTTCAGAATATTGGAGAATTTCGATACTTCCCCGAGGAGATCTTTGTACGTGTATCTTTTTATCTCGGAGGGATCGTTCCCTTCCCATATAATGGCAACTTTATCGCCATTGCCATTGAGAACGTGCCTGTCCAGGCAGTTATAGGAAACATTGAGTTTTGCGCCTTTGAACCACTCGACACGGCCCTCGGTGAAGTCCCAGTCAAGAACCTTTTCCCATTTTTTATCCCAGGAAATAAATTCTTCGGCGATGGATGCCCAGAATCCCTCTGGATCTGCCACTGACTTTTTGTACATTTCCAGATATTTGTCCCTGTTAATATAGGCGCTGTCTTTTAAACCAGCAGGAATATCGAATACTTTTCCTTCAAGAGTCTCTGTCATCGAAAAATCTCCTATGAGGTTATTATGGTTGAGAGATGAGTGTTCCGTTCGTGACTCAGCTTGTTTACCACTTGACGGCGTTTATTGCAACATCCTTGGAGAGAATATTCTATCCATTTTTTTAACTAGACACCGGTTGTTTCTGGCGTTATCTATATTGACCGGAAAGGAGGAATTCCTAATATGGACATCCTTAGTGACGTTGTCGAACGGTTTTCCAGGTACGTAAGAATTGACACACAGAGCAGGGAGCCCGAAACGCCAGATGAGGCAAAGCGCTATCCCAGCACTGAAAAGCAGAAAGATCTCGGTCGCTTGCTGCAGCAGGAGTTGCGAGATTTCGGCCTTTCCGATGTGATCATGGACGAGTGGGGATATGTAATGGCTACCCTGCCCTCCAATGTGAACCACTCCGTCCCGGTGATTGGACTGATTGCCCATATGGATACATCCCCCGCCGCTTCCGGGAAGGACGTAGAGCCAATCTTTCACCATAATTATCAAGGCGGTTCCATTGAGTATCACGCTGCATCCTGGCAACATCTTGATCCCGCTGACAATCCGGAACTGGCCCAGAAAATCGGGCACACAATTATCACCTCCAATGGGTCTACTTTGCTCGGAGCGGATAATAAGGCCGGTGTCTCCGAGATCATGTCCTGCATGAAATTTCTTATGGAACACAATGATATCCCCCATGGCATCATCCGGGTAGGATTCACCTGTGACGAAGAGATTGGAGCGGGTGTGGATCATTTTGAGATCAACAAATTCGGCGCCAAATATGCCTACACCGTCGACGGCGAGACCGTCGGAATCATTGAGAGCGAGACCTTCTGTGCCGATGCTGCAACCGTCACGGTGAAAGGAAACGACATTCACCCGGGTTTTGCCAAAGATCGCCTGGTGAATGCGGCTGTCATTGCTTCCGAATTTATTCAGGCACTGCCTCGTAACAAGGCCCCTGAAACCACGGAGCACCGTGAAGGCTATCTCAACGCCTATACAATCAACGGTGGTGTC